>NZ_KQ961739.1:0-117762 GCF_001563605.1 Corynebacterium sp. CMW7794 | reverse complement strand
AATACTCAAATAGGCAAACAAAAAAGCCCACCCAAGGGGTGGGCTCGCGTTAGAACAGCGAGAGGCGCGAGGAGTGGTAGACGCTGCCAAAGGGGGCATCGACACGCACCCAGCGACCGAGGGCGGCCACACGCAAGTGGCGCGGGATGTTCATCGGCGCGCTAAAGCCCGGGATAAGCCCTAGGTTCGTGCACGCGAAAATGAGACGCATGGGAATGTCGACGCTCGTCCCGTCAGCTTCGACGGTGAGCACGGTCTGCTTCATGAGCGAGCTCGGCGGACCGGCAGGGCCTGAGAACTGCCGGGCCAAGGCTTGACCTTTGTCGGCGAGGTCGCGGACAACGTGGACCGGGAGGGTATCGAGAAGCTGGAAGCCCAACGCCGGCGGCAGGGCGCCTGGCCACGAGGCATCGCGCGGGGCGCCAATCTCGTCGCGGCCGTCCTTGACCGCATCAAGGAGGTCTTTCGCGGAGACGGACGCACCGTCCCGCCCCACGGTGCCAGCAACGCGGCGTGCAGCGACGACCTCAAAGGGCGTCGTGACGAAGACCTCGACGGTCTCTGGGTCGTATTGACGCAGGCGTGCGATGGCCTGGGCATCGAGACCCACCGCACGCGCCAAGAGGGCCTGCAGTCCTTGTGCGCCACTTTCAATGTGCAGCGTTTCTGTGGACATGCAGGCCCTCCTGTGCTCGACGGTGTAGTGGCGTCGAGTCTACTCGGCAAGAGCTCCGATGACTTCCTTCTCATGCTCGGTGAGCGGGCGCGGCAATCCGGTATGCAGATCAACGGCAACCTGGACGCAGTCAATCTCACATGCCACCGGGCCGTCTGGCACGCGGATGTTCTGGCGCGTGGTGAACGAGGTATTGCCGATACGGGTCACCCACGACTCAACCTCGACGGAGGAAAGGCCCTGCGGCTGGATGGGATTCTTGTAATCCAGCTCAAGGTGGCGCACGAAGGCCGCGAACTCCGGAACGTCCGGGAAAATGCGTTCCTGGGCGTAGATGAGGCGGGCCTCCTGCGCGATTTCCACGTAGTTGGCGTTCATCATGTGGCCGTAGCGGTCAAAGTCTGACCAGCGCACGGCCACACGATGGATGTGGTGCTTGTTTTCTTCAGTCACCGTATCTCCTATCGCGTGAGCTTACGGTGGGTCACGCGCGACGGACGTGCCGCATCCTCGCCGAGACGCTCGATCTTGTTCTTCTCGTAATCGCCGAAGTTGCCTTCGAACCAGAACCACTGGCCTTCTGCCACGTTGCCTTCCCAGGCAAGGATGTGGGTGCAGGTGCGGTCGAGGAACCAGCGGTCGTGCGAGATGACCACGGCGCAGCCCGGGAATTTCTCGAGGGCGTTCTCAAGGGAACCGAGGGTCTCGACGTCAAGGTCGTTGGTCGGCTCGTCGAGGAGGATGAGGTTGCCGCCCTCCTTGAGTGTGAGCGCCAGGTTGAGGCGGTTGCGCTCACCACCGGAAAGCACCTTAGACGGCTTCTGCTGGTCCGGGCCTTTGAAGCCGAACGCGGACAGGTAGGCACGCGAAGGCATTTCATTCTGGCCCACATGGATGTAGTCGAGGCCGTCGGAGACGACCTCCCACACCGTGGACTCCGGGTCGATGTTCTCACGGCCCTGGTCGACGTAGGACAGCTTGACGGTATCGCCCACCTCGACGGAGCCGGAGTCCGGCTGCTCGAGGCCCACAATCGTCTTAAACAGCGTGGACTTACCCACACCGTTCGGGCCAATAACGCCCACGATGCCGTTGCGCGGCAGCGTGAAGGAGAGGTCCTTGATGAGCACGCGGCCATCGAAGCCCTTGGTGAGGTTCTTCACCTCGACCACCTTATTGCCCAGGCGCGGCGGGGTCGGGATCTGGATTTCCTCGAAGTCGAGCTTCTTGTACTGCTCGGCCTCGGCGGCCATCTCCTCGTAACGAGCCAGACGGGCCTTATTCTTGGCCTGGCGAGCCTTGGTGCCGGAGCGGACCCAGGCGAGCTCTTGCTTCAGGCGCTTCTGCAGCTTCTTGTCCTTCTGGCCGGCGACCTCGAGACGCTCCGCCTTCTTCTCCAGGTACGTGGAATAGTTGCCCTCGTACGGGTAAAGCTTGCCGCGGTCGACCTCACAGATCCAACCGGCGACGTGGTCGAGGAAGTAGCGGTCGTGGGTCACGGCGAGGACGGCACCCGGGTAGGACTCGAGGTGCTTCTCCAGCCACTGCACGGACTCGGCGTCGAGGTGGTTGGTCGGCTCGTCGAGGAGGAGCAGGTCCGGCTCGGAAAGCAGCAGCTTCGCCAGGGCGACGCGGCGGCGCTCACCACCGGAGAGGTTGGTGACGGGCTCGTCAGACGGCGGGCAGCGCAGGGCGTCCATGGCCTGCTCGATCTTGGAGTCGACCTCCCACGCATCCGCGTGGTCGAGCTCCTCCTGGAGCTTGCCCATCTCTTCCATGAGCTCGTCCGTGTAGTTGGTGGCCATCTCTTCCGCGATTTCCTCGAAGCGCTGCTTCTTCTGGAAGATATCGCCCAGGCCCTCTTCCACGTTCTCGCGGACGGTCTTCTCTTCGTCGAGCGGCGGCTCCTGGAGCAGGATGCCCACGGTCTTGCCCGGATCGATGAAAGCCTCGCCGTTGGACGGCTGATCAAGGCCCGCCATGATCTTGAGGATCGACGACTTGCCGGCACCGTTCGGGCCGACCACGCCGATCTTGGCGCCCGGGTAGAAGGCCATGGTGACATTGTCCAGAATGACCTTGTCGCCGATGGCCTTGCGCACATTCTTCATCGTGTAGATGAACTCGCCCATTGTTCCCCTTTACGTCGGTTGGGTGAGTGTGCCCGCAGCCCGGGCACACACGTCAAACAACACAAAGAGTACATCATCCCCCGGGGCTGGGAGCTAGAACGGTGCGGCAGGCTCCCGGCTTTCCGATGCCGCCGCCTGGGCGTCCGCCGCCGTGTCCACCGAGGTATCGGCGCCGGCGTCCCCCGAGTTCTCCGTGTTCCCGGTATTGTCGTCCCGGCTCAGGATCTTGTCCGGACCCGTGTGCTCGAAGTTAGGGACAGGAATGCCGGTGACCGTGGCATCGGCGCCGATCTTGAGGCCGGTGGCGACGTAGTGGGACAGCTCGAGGGAGACCTGGTTGGCACGCATCTCAATCTTGGCGCGGTTCCGTCCTTCCTCGTCCTTCCATCCAATGGTGTTGAGCGAGCCGAGGACGATGACGGCCATGCCCTTGCGCAGCGTCGTGCGGACGTTCTGGGCGAGCGCACCCCACATCTCGACGTCGATGAAGAGGTTGTCCGTATCGATCCACTCGGGGCCCTCCGGATCCGGGTTGCGGCGGCGGCGCGAGGACGCCACGCGCATGGTGGTCTTGAGGTTGCCGTTGTAGACCTGCGTCATGTACGGATCTGCAACGAGGTGGCCGGTGATGGTGACAGGTAGTTGAGACATAAGGTTTATTCCTTCTATTCGGTAGTCGACGCGGGGAAGAATTTTCCCTCGCAGCACCATCGTGAACCACCGAATGCGCCGCGCCAACCCCCAAAACCGCAGCTGTGGATAACTCCCCGCGGTTGCCCAATAGAGTGGGCAAAAAGGGACGAGTTATCCACAGAAATTGGGCTTTCTCACCGGTATCTCAGTTTCACCGGCGCGTTCGTGCCGGTTCTGGCTACCGGTAATCCTCGTCGTTGAGGCGCGCGAGCATCGCGTTGTAGTCCTCCAAATCCTGGTCGCCATCGAGGTCCGCCTTCTGGTCGTGGCGTCGCGCCGCGGAGCGGTCCTCACGCAGCCACTCGAGGAAGAGCGTGCCAAAGACGATAACGAGCGGGAACTGGCCGAAGCCCCAGGCGATACCGCCGCCCACCTTCTGGTCGTAGGCGAAGTCCGGGTTCCACGGCAGGTCGAGGGAAAGGTAGAAGTTCTCGCCCAGGATCTGGCCCAGCTGCATGAGATAGACGCCCGCGTAGAGGTGGATGGGCATGGAGATAAACAGCAAAAGCAGGCGCAGGCCGGTGGGCCGGCGGTGCGGGATCGGGTCGGGGCCCACGAGCTCCCAGAAGTAGAAGTAGCCGGAGACGAGGAAGCACGCGTTCATGATGACGTGCCCGGCGTGCTCGGAGACCGCGTACTCGTACAGGTCAAAGGACAGGTAGAGAATGTAGAAGAAGAACAGGAACTGCACGAGGTTGACCGCCGGGTGCGTGATAAATCCGACGATCCGCGAGCGCGTCGCCGCCAGCGCCCACTCGTGCGGCCCAAATCCAGGTTCCCAGGCCTCCATCATGAGGGTGAGCGGCGCGCCCAGCGCGAGCAGGAGTGGAACGACCATGGACAGCACCATGTGGCCCAGCATGTGCATGGAGTAGAGCGCGGGAATGTACATGCCCAGCTCCGAGCTCATAAACAGCGTCATGCCCAGGGAGCCGGCCATCCACCACGCTGTACGAGTCCACGTCCACGTCAGGCCGCGCCGACGTACACGCCAGACCCCGTACGCATAGAAACCAGCGAGCAACAGGCCCAGGGTTCCCCACAAGATATCGAAGCGGAAGTGAGTGAAGAGACCGGCGACAGAGGGGGCTTCGGAAAGCTCGTAGCCCAACAGAATCTGCATGGAGTTGAGGTTGGGATCGCGCGGCGGCGGGGGCGGCGTGCGGCCCATGGTGCCAGCCACGCCGACCGTGAGCGCCATGACCAACAGTTCGACAAAGGCGACGCGGCGGAAGAGCTCCGGACGCGACTTCAGCTGCGGCATGGTGAGCTGGCGGTGCGCGAAGCCGAAGAGCGCGAGCACGAGCGTGAGCACTGACTTCGCCACGATAATGAGGCCATAGCGGGTGGTAAACCAGTCCGACCATTCGATGCGGATGGCGGCATTGATAAGGCCCGAGCACACCATGACGATGACGGAGAAGAGCGCCAGATTGGAGTACCGGCGCACGGCCATCGTGAGATCCGGTCCCAGGCGACGGCCATGCGCAAGCAGAGCGAGCAGCCCACCTACCCACAGCACCATGAAGATGAGGTGCCAGAGGAAGGAGTTCGTGCCGTAGTCATGGTCGCCGCCCGAGGCCGAGTGCCCCTCCATGCCCAGCGGCACGACCATGAGGACCGAAAGAACCAGCAGGACCGGCTGCGAGCCCCAGCGCGAAGCGATAAGCCCGCCGATGCCCACCACAGCCGCGAGGCCCGCAGTAAGCAGCCACACCTGCGCGGTCGAGATATTGGGGAACGCGTAGGTAAACAGCTGGGGGTCGAGAACCTCAAGGAAGGACGAGCCGGTGGTATCGGAAAGCACGAGTGGGACTTCCAGCACTGCGAGAACCGCGGTGACCAGAGCTGCAAGCGCGCCAACCCGTTTCGCGACGTGTCCGTCCACGGTGAGAGGC
The DNA here is from genome assembly GCF_001563605.1 of Corynebacterium sp. CMW7794. NCBI lineage: Bacteria > Bacillati > Actinomycetota > Actinomycetes > Mycobacteriales > Corynebacteriaceae > Corynebacterium > Corynebacterium sp. CMW7794. Next base: position 112,363 of record NZ_KQ961739.1, on the reverse strand, counting down.
GCTGTGTTGAGTGTCTCAGCGTCGTGTTCTCGCGGGGAAATGAAGAAGGATGAGGCCAGGAAAGAGCCCACGGAGGTGGCCATGGCAATCCATGCGGCGGCACGAACGAAGGGTAAACCCACCGTCGTCACACGACCGGGATCCGGGATGCCGAGCGCCTTAAGCGAGTCCGCGAGGAAGAAGGACGCGATGCCGCCGGCTGCGATACCTGCGACGATGGCAATACAGACGTAGATCCATGCGGAGCCACGGGCGCGGCGCCGCGCGGCGGGGACAGACGCGACTGCGAAACCGTCCCCATCCTGGGAGGACAACTGCTCTTCAGACATGTGTCGCATTCTACGACGTGAGCGTTACACCACGAAAAGTGACCATTACTTCCAATTATGGCATTATATTTGCCTATGGACTCGCGACAATTATCGTACTTCCGGTCCGTGGTCGACCACGGGTCGTTTACCCACGCCGCTGCGGCGCTCGACATGACGCAGCCGTCGCTGTCTCTGTCGATCCGCAAGCTGGAAAAAGAGCTCGACGTGCAGCTGCTCACCCGCGGCCGCGCCGGCGTCTCCACAACCGAGGCGGGCGACTACCTCTACGAGATCGCCATCAAGATGGAAACCCTCATGACGGAGGCCGACCAGCGCATCCGCGAGATTGCCGGCGGCCTCGCTGGCTCCATCTCCATCAACGCCGCCCCGGAGTTCAACTGGGCCTTTATGCCCGAGGTCCTCTCCCGCATGTTTGAGGTCGCCCCTGACGTCAAGCTCTTCCTCGAAGACCCCGAGCCCATCATCACGCTGGAGCGCGTCCTCGACGGCTCCATCGACCTAGGCCTCATGCCGTCCATAGACCCGCGCGCCTTCGCGCAGCAGCACCAGGACCAGCTCGTCGTCCACGTCGTCACCGAATTCCCCATGCTGCTCGCCGTACCGGAGCGCCTCAAGGATCTCCCGGACGAGGTCGCGCTCGCCGATATCACGCATGAGACGTGGATCCTCCCTCAGCACCATGACGAGTTCCCCGGCCTGCCAGACCTCCTGCGCACCGCCTGGTTCCAGAACCCCGAGTCCAAGCCCGCCCACATCCAGGAAGTCTCCACCCTGCAGACCGCCATGCCGCTCGTCGCGGGCGGCATCGGCGTGGCCCTGCTTCCGGACTCCGCCCAGCGCCACGCTGGCGACCACGTCTTCTTCAAAAAGATCAAGGGCGATTTCCCGGGCATGCAGGCCATCCTCATCTACTGCAAGGACAAGGACCTCTCCCCCGCCGCCAACCAGCTCGTGGACATCATCCTCGAGGTCGGCACCGAGGGTAAGTACCACTAGTCGCCACCCATCACAGAGTTCATTCCGCGCTGGTGTAATATATGACCGCGCTGCGCCCCCATAGCTCAGCGGATTAGAGCAGAGGGTTTCTACCCCTTGTGTCGCGGGTTCGATTCCTGCTGGGGGCACCAATTTTCATAGTTTAATATCCATAAAGGCTCGGTACCTCCCGAGCCTTTGCGCTTTGCGATGCCGCCGAGCTCTACTGCCGCAACGGCCAGCGTCGCCCCAGGCCTGGTGCGCCACTACTTCGGTACCAAGGAGACGAAGGTGAAGCTCCTCATGGCCCTGGGCACCGAACGCCTCGCCCAGGACGACGCCCTCTTCGTCGAACTACAAAAATCACGGGCAGCCCGGCCGAACGTCTCGTGCGCCGTTACTTCTTCATGTGGGAACACCCACCTCGCGGCCCATTATTCTGGCATTCCCGCGCGCCCTCACGTCCTTTACGACATTGCTCGCTCCCACCCCAGCCCCACTGCCGTACGGGACTCAAGTCCTCGAAAGCGGTCTCCTAATCCGCCACCGCCGCACCGTCTACGAGCGCGCCTGACCGCGGATCTCCTTGCCCAACCCCTCCAGTTCTCTCACAGCGGCGGACTGCGCCACCGCCGAGTCCGTCGCGCGCGGCGGCGCCTGAATAACGCGCTCCGACTCAAGCCCTCGCTCTAGCTCGATCGCGCGCGTAATCTCCGCGTCGATCTTCACGCCGAGGATAAACAGCGTGTTCATGATCCACAACGCAAACAGCGCGATGATGACGGTTCCCAGCGCGCCGTACGCGCTGCGCGCACCCACCACCGTGAAATAGACCCGCACCAGTCCCCACGCCACGACAGCGCCCAGCAACGCGATGGTTGAGCCCACCGTGAGCCACTGGAATTTCTGCGTCCGCACATTCGGCGCGAAGCGATACAGCAACGCCAACAGCGTCACGCTCATCACCGCCACGACCGGCCAGCGCAGCCATTGCCACACAGGTAGGAAGGAATCGACGAGGAAAGAACGCACCGAAGAAACACCCGGGACCCCGCCAAAAGGCCGCAACAGTCCCACCACGATGTCACGCTGCAGCATGAGCGCCACAAAGATCACCACGAGGCCCAGTACCACAGCGATGGTGAGCAGCCACATCACTGTCCACGTGCGCACGAGCCCGCGGCCTTCCACTCGCCCATACATCGCATTGGCACTGCGCGCGAACGCCCGCACATACGCCGAGGACGAAAACAGTGCAAGGACCACCGATAACACCAGCATGAGCGTCGACTGTTGCGTCGAGCCCACCACCGCATCCACGACCCGCTGTGCGGCATTCTCCCATTCCGGCGGCAGGTACGTCCCGATGAAATCGGCCGTGAGCTTCTGCACCTGTTCCTCATTGCGCGCGAGCACCAACGTCGCAATGGAGTACACGCCCAACACCATGGGCAGCGCCGTGAGCACCGTAAAGAACGTGAGCGTCGCAGCGCGGTCCATCATCGCGTTCATGAAGAGCTCATGGCGCACCCGGCGCGCAACTAACCCCCACGCACGGCGCGACAAGTGCCACGCACTCTCCCCCGCCGAGCCATACGCCCGGGGCACCTCCGTGCGCACGAGCTCCCCACTATTGGGCGCAGCGACGGCAGGGCTTGGCCGTGCCCCCTTCTTCTCACCGTCGCCCGGCGTGGCGTTTTGTGTCATACCTGCAGCTTACCGGGCGTACTCAGCGCGGGCCGACACATCTAGGAAGCTAATTCGAGTCTCTCGACTCATAGCACGTCAGTACCCGCCATAATAGAGACTATGTCTACCTTCTCCGACGTCCTCGACCAGTTGCGCAAGAACCAGCCGCAAGGCAAGTACGGCATCGCCTTTGAGAAGCTCATGGTCAATTACTTCCGTAATGACCCGACGTTGAGCGAAGAGTACGAAGACGTCGGACGCTTCATCGACTGGAAATACTACGACGGACAGTCCGATACCGGCATTGACCTTGTAGCCCGCCGCCGCGAGGACGGCCGTTGGGTCGCCATCCAGTGCAAGTTCTATGAGCCGACCGCTTACCTCCAGAAGTCCCACCTCGACTCCTTCTTCGAGAAATCCGGCCGCTCCTTCGATACCGAGCACGGCAAGGACTCTTTCGCCCAGCGCATCATCATCTCGACCACGGACCGCTGGAGCAAGAATGCCGAGGAAATGCTGGACAACCAGCTCATCCCTACCAACCGCATCGGCACCGCCTCCATCGCCGAGTCCCCCATCGACTGGGACATCACGTTCCCCGGCAGCGACATCGCCATTAATTTGACCCGCAAAGAGGTCTACCAGCCGCGTCCGCACCAAGATGAGGCCATCGCGAAGGCCATCGCCGGCTTCGAGGCCCACGACCGCGGCAAGCTCATCATGGCCTGCGGCACAGGCAAGACCTTCACTGCGCTGCGCCTCGCCGAGCGCTTCGCGGAGCTCAACGGCAACAAGGCCCGCGTCCTCTTCCTCGTTCCCTCCATCTCGCTGCTCTCGCAGACGCTCAAGGAGTGGACCGCGCAATCACAAACCCACCTGCCGCTCAAGCCCTACGCCGTATGCTCCGACCAGAAGGTCTCCAAGAAGGCCGAGGACATCGCCTCCTACGATCTCGATGTCCCTGTCTCCACCAACGGTGCGGACATCAAGCTGCGTACGGAGCAAGGCAAGCGCCGCCAAGGCCTCAACGTCATCTTCTCCACCTACCAGTCCATCGAGGCCATCCACGAGGCCCAAGAGCTCGGCATGGATGACTTCGATCTCGTCATCTGCGACGAAGCCCACCGCACCACCGGCGTCACCCTCGCCGGGGAGGACGCCTCCAACTTCGTGAAGATTCACGACGAAAATTACATCAAGGCCAGCAAGCGTCTCTACATGACGGCGACTCCCCGACTCTTCGACGACAACGTCAAGGGCAAGGCCGAGGAACATTCCGCGGAGCTTGCCTCCATGGATGACGAGGACATCTACGGCCCCGAGTTCTACCGCCTCGGCTTCGGCGAGGCTGTGGACAAGGGCCTGCTCACCGACTACAAGGTCCTCGTCATGACGGTCGAGGAAGACATCGCTGCGGACGTCCTGACCGCCTACCCCACCAACGAAATCAACCTCACCACCGCCTCAGCCATGATCGGCGCGTGGAACGGACTCGCGAAGCGTTCGGGTGCCGAGCAGGACACGAAGTCCGGCTTCGAGGCAGGTGCTCAACCCATGCGCCGCACCGTTGCCTTCGCCAAGGACATCAAGGCCTCAAAGACTATCCAAGAGACCTTCCCCACGCTCATCCGCCAGTACCAAGAGCAGCTCAAGGACCACGCCGCCACCAACGACGTGAGCCTGCTCAACATCGATCTCCAAGTCGCCGTCGAGCACGTCGATGGCACCATGAACGCCCTCGAGCGCGGCAACAAGATTTCGTGGCTCGAGTCCTCCATCCCTGAGGACGAGACTCGCATCCTTACCAACGCTCGCTGTCTCTCCGAGGGCGTGGACGTCCCCGCCCTCGATAGCGTCATCTTCTTCCACCCTCGCAATTCCATGGTCGACGTCGTCCAGTCCGTCGGCCGCGTCATGCGCAAAGCCGAGGGCAAGGACTACGGCTACATCATCCTGCCCGTCGCCATCCCGCCGGGAGTCTCCCCGTCCCAGGCCCTCAATGACAACACGCGCTTCCGCGTGGTCTGGCAGATTCTCAACGCCCTGCGTGCCCACGATGACCGCTTCAACGCGAAGGTCAACTCGATTGCGCTCAACGAGAAGGTCGAGCTGCCCATCGACATCGAGAGCGTGAAGAAGACGAAGCGAGACGATGAACAGAGCCTCGAAACGAAAGCCAAAGACGCACAGGCAAAGCTCGATGCTTCCGATGCCACCCCGGCCAGCCAATCTGAGTCCTCCGGTGAGCAGGACCTTACCTCGGCACAGATTGCGCTGTTCTCCCTCGAAGCCTGGCAGGAAGCCATGTACGTCAAGCTGGTCGACAAGGTCGGTACGCGTACTTATTGGGAGGACTGGGCTGACGATGTCGCCACGATCGCCGAGGCACAGATCGCCCGCATCAAGGCACTCATCAATGCTGCAGACGACACCATCCGCAAAGAATTCGAGGTCTTCATCGAGGGCCTACGCGGCAACCTCAACGACTCGATCACCGAGGACGAAGCCATCAGCATGCTCTCGCAGCACCTGATCACTGCCCCGGTATTCAACGCGCTGTTCACCGAGCACGACTTCGCCGCGCACAACCCGGTCGCTCGCGTCATGCAGCGCATGGTCGATGCGCTCTCGGACGCCAAGCTCGAGTCTGAGACCAAGTCTCTGACCGACTTCTACGAGTCCGTGCGCGTGCGCGCCTCCGAGGTCTCCTCCGCTTCCGGCAAGCAACAAGTCATCAAGGACCTCTACGAGCGATTCTTCCGCAAGGCCTTCAAGAAGCAGTCCGAGGCCCTCGGCATCGTCTACACCCCGGTTGAGATCGTCGACTTCATCCTCCGCTCCGCCGATCAAATCTCCCGCTGGCACTTCGGCAAGGGCCTTACCGACGAAGGCGTCCACATCCTCGATCCCTTCACAGGTACCGGTACATTCATGGTCCGACTCCTCCAGTCCGGCCTCATCGAGCCCGACGACCTCGCCCGCAAGTACGCGACCGAGCTGCATGCCACCGAGATCATGCTGCTCGCCTACTACGTCGCCGCGGTCAACATCGAAACCACCTACAACGCCCTCCAAGCAGAGCGCGCCCAGCGCAACGGCGAACCCGAGCCCGAGTACGTCCCCTTCGACGGCATCGCGCTCGCGGACACTTTCCAGATCCACGAAGAAGGCGACATCCCCGACCTCAAGGTTTTCAAAGAAAACAACGCCGCCATCCAGCGGCAGATTGATGCGCCAATTAACGTCATCATCGGCAACCCGCCCTATTCTGCAAAGCAGACTAGCGCAAACGATGATAATGCCAATCTGAAGTACCCGACCCTAGACAGCCGCATTGAAAGTACATTTGCTGCAAACTCCACGGCAACAAATAAGAACTCACTGTATGACTCTTACCTACGAGCTTTCCGATGGTCTATCGATCGGCTCGGCACGCATGGTGTCTTGGCATTTGTTTCAAACGGAGGTTGGATAGATAGTAACACTGCGGACGGCGTCCGACTTTCACTAGAAGATGAGCTCAGCGACATCTATGTCTACAACCTCCGCGGCAACCAACGAACTGCCGGCGAGCAATCCCGCAAGGAAGGAGGCAAAGTCTTCGGCTCCGGAAGTCGAAACACCGTAGCTGTAATCATCGCCGTTAAACGTGAAATCCCCGACGATGTTTGTATCCACTATCGCGATATCGGTGACTACCTCAGCGCAGACGAAAAGCTCGCGATTGTTGATCGCTCCACGCTCGATAATGTCGAGTGGCAAAATATTGAGCCCAATATTTACGGTGAGTGGCTCAATCAGCGTGACGAAGATTTTGAGACGTGGCCGGCGATCGGAGAAAAGAAGGACAAAAAGACCCCAGTCGTTTTCCACAACTATTCGCGTGGTCTAAGCACAGCTCGAGATGTTTGGTGCTATGGGTCAACGCCTTCAGCTGTCACCAGCCAGATGCAGACTTTAATAACGACCTACGATGCCGCGCGCGACGAGTTTAGGGACTGGATTCAAAGCGCAAGAATTACCAAACCCCGCGAGACTGACGTCAATGCATTCCTTGCCAAACGTCCAGAATATGCTGACCTATCCAAGATCTCCTGGAATCGCAGTCTTAAACAACAGCTAGCGGGCAATAAGATCATCAGCTTTAATGCGAGCCGCATAATGAAATCGCTGTATCGACCTTTCCATGTTCAATTCGCCTACTTCCACCAGCCAGTCAATGACATGGTTTATCAGCTCCCAAAGCTCTTCCCTACTCCCCATCATGACAACATGACCATCTTGTTAGCTGGACCATACCCAAATATTGCAGGGCACTGTTTCTCAACTAAGGTATTGCCAGATCTCAACGTGCTCACGGCAAGCCAAAACTTTCCCCGCTGGACCTGGGAGCCCGTCGAGACGCCGGAGGGAGAGCTGGACTTTGGGATGGGGGCATCGGAAGGCTCGGAGCCTGGTACGGAAGGAGAAATCCTCGACGGGTACCGGCGCGTGGACAACGTCACGGACGAGATTCTGGGGATTTACCGCGAGGCGCTGGGCTCGAATGTGACGAAGGATGACATCTTCTACTTCGTCTATGGGCAGCTGCATGACCCAGGGTACCGGGAGAAGTACGCCGCGGACCTGAAGAAGATGCTGCCGCATATCGAAACGCCGACGTTGCGGGCGCGGTTCGACCAGCTGACTGCTGCCGGCCGGGAGCTCATGGATCTGCATGTGAACTACGAGGACGTAGAGCCCTGGCCGGTCACGGTGGATGTGAAGGCATCGGCAGACGAGAACGACCGCGAGACGTGGCGCGTGCAAAAGATGAAGTGGGCGAAGAAGAAGGACCCATCTACTGGGAAGAACGTCAATGACGTGACGACGCTCGTCTACAACAAGTCCGTGACCGTGCGCGACATTCCGGCTGAGGCGGACGAGTACATGCTCGGCTCGCGTTCTGCGCTGGCGTGGATTATTGACCGGTACCAGGTGAAGAAGGACAAGGCATCGGGAATCGTCAACGACCCCAACGATTGGGCTGACGAGGTGGGCAATCCGCGGTACATCGTGGATCTCATCGCGAAGGTCACGCGTGTGGCGGTGGAGACGGTGAGGATTGTTGAGGGGATTCGAGAGGATAAGCAGTAGCAATGAGCTCACAGATTTATAACTGGAAATCCATGTTGCCGGTGGTCCTTGAGGTCGCTGCGGATGGAAAGCCCCATCATCGCAGCGAGTACAAAGAGGCTGTTCGCCTCATCTCCGAAAGGGATTTTGGAGACGAGGCGTACCGCAAGTTAACAACTAAGCTCGCATACGAAGATCGCGCTGGATGGGCGACGTTTGAGCTGCGTCGCTCCGGGTTACTCGCCGATGTTGAGCGCGCCGTAACGCAAATTACGCCTGAAGGCATCCAATGGCTCAAGGACAATCCCTATCCGCTGAGCCGCGAACAACAGCGAGAGTTTGTGAAGATGCGTGATCGTGTTCTCGAAGCGAAGGGGACGATCAAAAAATCCTCGTCTGATAACGATGCCGACGAGCCCGAAACAAGCGATGATTACGTCTGGGTTCTCCGCGCTGGCAAAGATGGCGTACGTGAGAAGCGTGCCCTTCAAGAAAACCTCGGTCTACCGGGCTTGTACTACAACGAAGAGGTAGAAAATGCCGAGACCCTTGACGAGATCAAAAAGGCCATGCGGGCCGCCTATCCCGAGTGGAAGCGCGGCCAGATCAATACTCAGGCAGGGCAACTTTACCGTTTCCGTACGAAGCTCCAAGTGGGCGACATCGTTCTTATACCGAGCAACCATGTCCATGGTGCGGTGTACCACGGTACGGTCACTGGTCCTGTCACCATTGACCGGAGCGAACCTGACGTCGAGGCTCATCTTCGCGTTCCGATCGAGTGGAGTAAAGAACCTTTCCAGCGCGATGAATTAGGAATCGATCTGCGGCGTTCCATCACAAGCTTGCTGACGATCTCGCAGGTAAAAAGGAACAACGCACACGAGCGCTTTTGTCGGTCATCGACGGTGCTGGGGACCCGGACTTCAACGTGCAGGATTTCTCCCCAGCAGAGTCGTTTACGCTCGACTGGATTGGCTTCAATCGCGAATTCGCAGAGCGCCTTCTGCCTTATCGTCACAATCGCACAGCGCTGCTGGACACACTTCGTGAGGCTGCACGGCTATCGGAGCGCCCATCGCTGTTCAATATGCTGTGGGAATGGTCAACTGAAAACGGTAAAGAGGAGGCCACGGATATCGATCCGTTCACGGTCTATGCCCTCATCAACCGCTCACTCACGATGTCCAACAAGGAAGCTATCTATCGAGGGCTCAAGGAAGCATTCGATATTAGCGCCGAGGTTCCAACATCGGTTGATGGCTTGCCGGTACGTAACAACTTGTCGGCACGCTTCGAATCGAAGTACACCGATCCTGGAAATACCGCCTTCTATGACGGAATCTGGACGCTCTTCGAGGCCGCTCTGCGATACAACCCACGCGAGAAACACGGCCACTCCCGAGTCGACTTCATTGATGCGTACGACGCCGCAGTCAAGGACCGTTCACAAGTGGCATACACCATGGGGCTGTTTTGGATTCGCCCTGAAACCTTCATGGCTCTCGACCGTCGCAATGCCGACTTCCTTAAATCCGAAGACGGCATGGGTATCGATGTGGTTGGCACTGTAACTGACGGTGCCTCGTATCTCGCAACGCTTACAGATGTCGCCGACTGGCTCCAGGATTCCACGATTGATCCGCCAACTTTCGCAGGATTATCGGCAACAGCATTCCAATACGCGCAGAACGAATCTGAAGCACCTGTCGAATCAGAACTTGAGGAACTCACTGAAGAAGCGCAGGAGACTTACTCCATCCAGGATATTCTCAACGCTGGATGCTTCCTCGACCGCAAACAACTCGAGACTATCCTCCGCCGATGGCGGGAAAAGAAGAACCTCATCTTGCAAGGGCCGCCGGGGACCGGAAAGACCTGGCTCGGCCGAGAGCTTGCTTACGCGATGCTCGAGGACTCCTCTGACGAGACGATTACCGCAGTGCAGTTCCACCCGTCAACGTCCTACGAAGACTTCATCGAGGGCTTCCGCCCTGCGAGCGATGGCCATCTTCGTCTGCAGCCTGGCCCCTTCCTCAAAGCCGTACGAGCGGCCAGTGAGGACGAAGGACGCAAACACTTCATCATCATCGAGGAAATTAACCGCGGAAACCCAGCACAGATTTTCGGCGAGATGCTCACGCTCCTCGAAGCCGACAAACGCAACGTCGAAAGTGCACTGACGACGATTTACTCACCAGACAGTGAGCCAATCTTTCTCCCCGAAAATCTCTACGTAATTGGCACGATGAACCAGGCGGACCGATCCCTTGCGATGGTCGATATGGCGTTGCGCCGACGTTTCGCATTTGTTGATCTTCAGCCTCAGTTCAATGAACGGTGGCTCGATTACTGTTCGACTCATTGTGGCTACGATCGAGGGACGCTGGAAACTATCGGCACGAAGCTGGATGCACTCAACGCTCGCATTGCCGCCGACATCAATCTGGGACGCGATTACGGAGTGGGGCACAGCTTCGTGACACCGCGTAAGTCATCGAAGCCGTTGACCAGTGAAGAGACGCACAAATGGTTCGATGCAATTATCGACACGGATTTGGCACCGCTTCTACGCGAATACTGGTACGACCAGCCTGAGGTCCTGGAGGAAGCGCTTCGTGAACTTCGAGCCTGAGACTTCTGCAGAGTCCATCAGCAAGCACGTGCCGATGCGCAGCGTATGGCTGCTGCAGCTCTATGCATCCGAGGCTTATCGGCGCGGAGTTATCACCGACGCCGCGGTCGATGCTGCGGACGCCGAGCTGCCATTACTTCTCACTACCATGTTGTGTGAAGCCGTCGAGCGCCGCCTCACGCGTGAGCTCAGCGTGGGATTTAATAGACGCACTGCGACGCTCCACCGGGTGCGAGGCAAGATCGATGTCTATGCAACACAACGGCACCGGCTACTCGACAAGGGCCAGATACGGTGCGAGTTCAACGAGCTCACCAGTGATCACCCGGTCAATCGATTCCTGCTCCATGCGTTGCACTACGCAGAAAAGCTCATCCAACCGCTCGATACGACGGTAGCGACTCGGTGCCGTCGCTTGGCGCGTGCCTTCGAAGCTGCGGGAGTGCCATCTGTGCCTAGTACCGCCGAGCCCACTGGCCGACTCTCTCCTGCTGATGCCCATCCCACAGCAGTGGCATCGCTCTTGCTCAACCTTTATGTCCCGCGCTCTGGTCTCGGCCCTCACGCATTCGCCCGCGCGGCGGTCACCGAGACGTACTTACGTGCGCTCTTCGAGCGTGCCCTGCTGGGAATCTACCGCTACCATCTCGCTCCATTGGGGTGGACTGTACGCGGTGCAAAGTATGTTGACTGGCCAATCAACGAGGCGACGACGGCGCAGCTTCCGCGAATGCTCACCGACATCATGCTCACTGCACCCGATGGCACCGAGGTCATCGTCGATGCCAAGTTCGCATCTATGGCGACAAGCAATCGCACAAACAGCGGATACACGCTGAAGTCCGGACATCTCTACCAAATCCAGTCCTACGTGCTGTCACACTCAGCGGCGCTGACTGAGTACAGCGATTTTCGTCCCGTGGCTGGAGTAATGGTTTACGCCGATTTAGGTGCTCCTGCCGCCGCATTCGATACCATTCAGAATTTTCGCATGCACAACCACGATTTCGTGTTCGGAGCACTCGACCTAACTACAAGGGCCAGCAGAATTCGCGAAACGGCACTCACGATGATCCAGAGCCTCAAGCACGAGCCTCTCGCGCTAAATTGATGTGCTGACAGGGAGGATAAGGGGGCATCGGAAAGCTATGACTGGCGGTCATTTCCATACCGGGCTCACCCCCCACAAAACCCCAAACCTACCAAGCCAAACGGGGTTCGTTTGACCTGGCCGGCCCGAGTTAGTGACGCAGATTAGAAGCCCTGAGCAACGCGGTAGTACACGTTGTTCCAGCGCAGCTCCTCTTCGAAGCCTTCGACGGTGGTGTCCTCATCGATGACGGCCAGCTCCATCTGAGCGATGCGAGCGAAATCGCGCCATGCGTCGAGCGGCAGAGCCGTGCTCATCACGGTGTGGTGAGCAGCGCCGGAAGCCAGCCAGCAGGTGGCCGAGGTGACCAGATCCGGAGCAGGCTCCCAGACGGCGCGTGCCACGGGGAGCTTCGGCAGCGGCTTGTCGGGCTCAACAACCTTGACCACATTCGCGGTCAGGCGGAAACGGTCGCGCAGATCGGACAGCGCAACGACGGTGGCATCGCCCGGGTCTGTGTCGAAGACGAGGCGGACCGGATCCTCGCGGTCGCCGATGCCCAGCGGGTGGATCTCCAGGCGTGGCTTCTTCTCCGTCAGGGACGGGCAGATCTCCAACATGTGGGCGCCGAGAATCTTCTTGTTCCCCGGAGCCATGTTGTAGGAGTAGTCCTCCATCAAGGAAGCACCACCCGGCAGGCCGTAGCCCATGACCTTGGCGATGCGGATGAGAACGCCGGTCTTCCAGTCGCCCTCAGCACCGAAGCCGTAGCCGTCGGCCATCAGACGCTGGACAGCGAAGCCTGGTAGCTGCTTGAGGCCACCGAGATTCTCAAACGTATCCGTGAATGCCGTAGCGCCCTCGGCCTCCAGGAAGTCGCGCAGCGCTGCTTCCTGCTTCGCTGCATAACGCAGGGATTGGTGCTTCTCCCCACCCAAATCCAGGACTGGGTCGAACTCGTAGAGGTCCTGGTATTCTTTGATGAGCGCATCGACGCGCTCCTCCGAGATGGCGTCGACGGCCTCGACGAGCTCGTTGACCGACCAAGTGTTGACGGTCGCGCCGAAACGGATGGCAGCCTCAGTCTTGTCGCCCTCAGTGACAGCGACGTTGCGCATATTGTCACCAAAGCGCACCATGCGCATGTTCTGTGCTTCGTTCCAGCCAGCGGCGGCACGCATCCACACGCCAATGCGCTGCGGAACGCGCTCGTCGGTGACGTGGCCAACAACGCTCACACGCGGAACGCCCATGCGGGTGAGGATGTAGCCGAACTCGCGGTCGCCGTGAGCGGCCTGGTTGAGGTTCATGAAGTCCATGTCAATGGTGTCCCACGGGATCTCCAGATGGTGCTGCGTATGCAGGTGCAGCAGCGGCTTGTGGAGGGCATCGAGACCGCGGATCCACATGCGTGCCGGGGAGAACGTGTGCATCCAGGTAATGACACCGATAACCGAGTCATCCGCCGAAGCATCCGCCATGGCGCGGAAGATCGACTGCTCATCGGTGAGGGTCGGACGCCACTCGATGTCGACCGGAATGTCAGCCGAGTCGTTGAGTGCAGCGACGATTTCCTTGGACTGATCGGCGACCTGCTCGAGGGTCTCCGGCCCGTAAAGGCCCTGGCTGCCCGTCAGGAACCAGATAACCTTGCCTTCAAATGGGTTCTTCATGAGGAAATTCCTTTCTGGTGCTTCGCAGTGCGAAGTGAAGTGTGGGTTGAGAAAACTTGTGGGATTACTGTCCGTAGACGTTTTGGTATCGATCGTTAAGAGAGTCGATTGCTTCCTGCGGGATAGGAACAGGCTCGCCGAGTTCGCGCGCCAGGTGAACCGTCTTCGCGACTTCCTCAACCATGACGGCAGCCTTCACTGCCGCTTCCGCCGTCTTGCCGATGGTGAACGGGCCATGGTTCTTCATCAATACCGCCGGAGAAGAAGAATTGGACAACGTTTCCACGATCCCGCGGCCGATGGAGTCATCGCCGATAATCGCGAACGGACCTACTGGCACTGGGCCACCGAACTCATCAGCAATCATGGTCAGTACGCAGGGGATCTCTTCACCGCGTGCCGCCCACGCCGTGGCGTAGCTCGAGTGGGTGTGAACAACGCCGCCAACTTCAGGCATGTGTTCGTAGACGTATGCATGCGCTGCAGTGTCGGAGGACGGTGAACGGTCGCCATCGATAAGCTGCCCCTTGATGTCGCACACAACCATCGCCTCCGGCGTGAGTTCTTCGTAGCGCACGCCCGAGGGCTTGATGACAAACAGATCATCGGTGCTAGGGCCTGATTCGTTGACGACGACGCGCTCGGAGACGTTGCCGGCTGTCCAGACCACCAGGCCCCATCGCGGCAACTCCGCGTGAAGGTCTGACACACGCTGACGCGCCTGGGCGACTTTGTCCTGAATCTCCTGCGAGTACTGGGCCAAGCCTAGGTTTTCCATGAGTATTTACCCTTTCCTATCTAGCTTTGCGCCGGAACAACTTCGGCGGCGACGTGCTGCATTTTGAGTCCTGCCTCGAAGCGATCAAGGTAGGTACGGAATCCCGCGGCATCATCAGCAGCAGGTTCACGCGCGGGAACATCGGAATCAGCAAAGACCGTCGCGTCGAGATAATCCGGCAGGGATTGCGCGGTGTCGGTACCGGCGTACAACGCCAGCAGGGCGATGCCCCATGCCCCGCCTTCGCTAGCTTGAGCCGCGACCTTGATCGGGGTGTTGAGCGCAGCTGCGAGGAACCGTTGGCCAACTGCAGCGGTGCGGAACACGCCGCCGTGCGCTTGGAGGAAGTCCACGTGAACGTTTTCTTCGTCCAGCGTGCGCATGCCAAGCGCCAACGTAGCGAAGACACTGTAGAGGTTGGCGCGGACCACGTTCGACAGCGATAGCTTGGACTCGGACGAGCGCACGAGCATCGGGCGCCCGTCGGCCAGACCGCTCACGGGTTCGCCAGCGCGGTAGTTGTACACCAGCACTCCGCCGGCATCGGGATCGCCGTGCAGGGCTTCGGTGAAAATCGCGCTGTAGACGTCATCAATATCGTGAATCTTCTGACGGCCGAAGGCCACTGCGACTTCGCTGAACATCTCCATCCATTCGGACAGTTCTGCAGCGCCGTTGTTGCAGTGCACCATCGAAACAGGCGCGCCGCTGGGAGTCATCACCGGGTCGATTTCACGGTGCAGGTTCTGCAAGCGATTTTCCTGGACGACCATGGCGAAGATCGACGTACCCACGCTTACGTTGCCGGTCTTCGGACGCACCGCGTTTGTCGCTACCATGCCGGTACCTGCGTCGCCTTCCGGTGCGCAGCAGATGGCCCCAGCCTTAAGATGGCCTTTGGGGTCAAGCAGCCGAATGCCTTCTTCGGTAATCCGACCGGCATCATCGCCCGCGACCTTGATGGAGGGAAGCAGGGACTTAAAGTGCCTATTTACGCCGTTGTCCGCTAGCAAAGCATCGAGCTTCTCAAGGCACGTGGCGTCGTAGTCGAGAGTACCTTCGTCGCACGGGAACATGCCCGAGGCATCGCCGATTCCCAGGACCTTCTCCCCAGTCAGCTGCCAATGCACGTAGCCAGCCAGCGTCGTGAGGAAATTAACGTCGTTGACCTCAGGTTCGTTGTCCAGCACCGCTTGGAAGTAGTGGGAAGCCGACCAGCGCATCGGCACGTTGACTCCGAAAGCTTCGGTGAGCTTGTCGGCTGCCGCTGCGGTGGTGGTATCGCGCCAAGTTCGAAACTCCGCGAGTTGCTCACCATTCTGGTCGAAAGCCAAGTAGCCATGCATCATGGCAGAGACGCCGAAGTTCTCAAAGGATTCGAGTTTGGTGCCGAAGTCCGTTTCGACGGTTGCCTTGAGCTGGGCGACCGATTCTTGCAGGCCATTCCAGACCGCATCGAGCGCGTAGCTCCAGTGACCATTGACAAGGTGGTCCTGCCACTGCGAGCTGCCGGTTGCGAGAACGGCGCCGTAGCGATCGATGAGACAGGCTTTGATTCGTGTTGAACCAAGCTCAATGCCGAGCGTGACGTGGCCAGCCGCGATATGCGAGGCGGCCTCGGGCAGAGCCGCGGTAGCGCGGCCACCCCCACTTTTAGGAGTGAATGTCACTTTGCCCTCCATTCGTTAGCGTTAACATCTACCTCCATATTTACCGTCTCCACCCCCCTTGTCAATTGGTTCACTCACAATCGATGATGTGTTTCCTCCCACGATCCAACATGGCTTACGATGAGAAGTTGAGCATTTCGCCAGGATGCGGTGCCACAGCAACTTTTGAGGAATAGTCATGCGTAACAAAGAACAACCCAAGCACCGACCGAGCATGGCAGAGGTGGCTGAGCTCGCCGGGGTTTCACACCAAACCGTTTCCCGCGTCATCAATGGCAGCGCCAACGTAAAAGACACCACACGGCAGCGCGTAGAGCAGGCTATTCACACGCTTGGATACCGGCGCAACGCAGCGGCACGGGCGCTAGTGACCTCCGAGTCGCGGCTCATCGGAGTCATCGCCGCCGATACGGAATTCAACGGCCCGCTCTCTACCCTCGCCTCCATCGAAAAGGCAGCTAGACAGCAGGGATACCAGACCCTTGTGGCGACCGTGAACGCCCCTTACCTTGAGGAAGTCGACGAGGTGCTTGATTCGATGCTCGGCCTTGGCGTCGATGCCTTGGCCGTCATCGCTTCGCGCGAAGATCTCCTCAATCACGTCCAAGAACTCGATCCTGATATCCCCCTGGTTATCGTCGGCCCGCAGACATCCGCCACCGCGACACAATTGCGGGTCAGTATCGACCAGGCGCAAGGCGCGGAAGATGCAATCACGCACCTCATCAAACAAGGACACACCCGGATCGCTATCCTCACTGGGCCGCCCGACTGGGTGGATGCCCAACAACGCTTCAACGGCGCCACCGCATGCTGCTACCGAAACGGCATTCAGCTGCACATTTTCAACGGCGACTGGACTGCGGAAACCGGCTTCACGCGCGGCGTAGAATTCTCTCGGATGCCAGCCGAAACGCGCGCCACCGCAGTGTTTGCAGCGAATGACGTCTCCGCATACGGGTTCATTTCTGCGCTCAAACAC
Source organism: Corynebacterium sp. CMW7794 (assembly GCF_001563605.1). Classification (NCBI taxonomy): domain Bacteria; kingdom Bacillati; phylum Actinomycetota; class Actinomycetes; order Mycobacteriales; family Corynebacteriaceae; genus Corynebacterium; species Corynebacterium sp. CMW7794. The sequence continues at coordinate 95,424 of NZ_KQ961739.1, read as the reverse complement.
ACCGGCATTCGCGTCCCCGAGGACGTCTGCATCGTCGGGTTCGACGACATTCCGGGAGCCGAGTATTTCGACCCAAGCCTCACAACGGTGCACCAAGACTTCTCCAAACTGGGCCACTGTGCCGTACAGGCGTTGGTCTCACAGCTCCGCAACTCCCCCGCCGATCTACCCCCGCTCCGCCCCACACTGATCCTGCGCGACTCCACGGGTTTTTAATTTTCGCAAGGCAAACGGGCCATATGATGCAAATCCCACAAATGTTAGCGTTGACATTTTTGGTTCCGGCAGATACGTTCAAAATTAAAGATGTGATTCGCACTCCCGAGCCTTTTGAAAGTGAGACGAGTCACTTAACTCGGATCTAGGAGTTCTCATGGCTGCTACTGCTTCATCCCTGGCTGAAGACCGAATCTCTCGAGGATATATCTACTTCTTCGGTTCCTTCGGCGGAATTTTGTTCGGCTACGACATCGGCGTGATGACCGGCGCCCTACCGTTCCTTCAGAACGACTGGAACCTCACCGGCCAAGCCGGAATCATCGGCTGGATTACGTCCTCGCTCATGCTCGGCGCCATCCTCGGCGGCGCGCTGGCTGGCCAGCTCTCCGACAAACTCGGACGCCGCCGCATGATCCTCTACGCCGCCGCCTTGTTCATGGCATTCTCGCTCGCCTGCGCGGTCGCTCCACACGGTGGCTGGATTTTCCTCGGTTTTACGCGCATCTTCTTGGGCCTCGCGGTCGGTGCCGCATCGGCTTTGGTCCCTGCGTATATGTCCGAGATGGCACCAGCGAGCGTGCGCGGCCGACTCTCCGGCCTCAACCAGACGATGATCGTCTCCGGCATGCTGTTGTCGTATATCGCAGCGTGGTTCCTCCAGCATCTTCCCGAGCAATGGGCATGGCGCTCCATGCTGGCCCTCGCCGCACTACCCGCCATCATCCTGTTCCTCGGAGTGCTACGTCTCCCAGAGTCGCCCCGTTACCTGCACAAGAAGGGCGATATTGAGGGCGCGCGCCGCGTCTTAACCTACATCCGCGAGCCGGAAGAGATCGACGAAGAAATGGCGAGCATCCGTGAGATCCTCGAATCCGAGAGCCACGCAGAGCAGGCCTCGACGCTCGAACTCTTTACCGGAAAGTACCGCTACTTGGTCATCGCCGGCGTCGGCGTTGCGGCATTCCAGCAGTTCCAGGGCGCAAACGCCATCTTCTACTACATCCCGCTCATTGTTGGACAGGCTAGCGGCAGCGACGCAACGAATGCACTCATCTGGCCCATCGTCCAAGGCATCATCCTCGTTCTGGGTTCGCTCGTGTTCATGGCCATCGCCGAGCGCTTCAACCGTCGCACCCTGTTGATGGTAGGCGGCACGGTCATGGGCCTGTCCTTCCTGTTCCCGTCGATCATCAATGCCGTCACCGACGCCAACCCGATGCTCATCGTGGTCTTCCTGTCCATCTACGTCGCCTTCTACTCCTTCACCTGGGCACCGCTGACCTGGGTCATCGTCGGCGAGGTCTTCCCGCTGCGCGTTCGTGGTCGGGCCGCAGGCCTGGCATCGTCATTCAACTGGATCGGCTCCTTCGCCGTGGGCCTCCTGTTCCCCATCATGACCGCCAATATGCCGCAGGAACTCGTCTTCGCAATCTTCGGCGTCATCTGCCTCATCGGCGTCTGGTTCATCCGCAGCCGCGTCCCAGAGACCAAGGGTCGCGAGCTCGAGGACATTGAGCGCGACAACGTTCGCGCCTAATCCCACGGGCAATCGCCTAACATTCACTAACTACACCGCCATATCACCCGATACGGCGGTGTAGTTATTTGCGCCTCTGTCTTGCCTCTCCCGCCCCATCTTTCACCTTCACCCCACAAGTTTTCGGCTGCGGACGAGGCGAGCAACCGTTTATCGAACGCCCCTCTTGACAGCCTTCCATCGCTGCCAGTCGTTTCATTTCTAGCCTGTGTAATCGATTGCACAAAGTGGGTTATCCCGGGCCGGCGAAGGGAGACAGGGATATGGCGGGAGCAACGCTCAATCCTGTCGCGCAGCGCGCCGGTGTATCCGTATCCACTGCCTCGCGCACTCTGGCTGGGAATACGTCCATTTCTGCGACGACGCGAGCGAACGTCGTGCTGGCAGCAAAAGAGCTCGGGTACCGCCGCAACACGCAAGCGTGCGTTGCGCCGCAGCCGCACCGACGCCATCGGGCTAATCGTTGTCAACCTCGTCAACCCGTTCTTCGCCGAGATGGCTGCCGGCTTCGAGGAAGAAGCCCTGCACCACGGTTTTGCCACCATTATCAGTTCATCAGCCGAGAACGCAGACAAGATGGTGCATGCGGCGCTGGCGCTGGCGGACCGGCAGGTCGACGGCATCATCGTCGTGCCTATGGAGGAAACGGACGCAACGCTGACGTCGATCGCGACCGAGCGCCCGTTGTTGCTTTTCGACCACCAGCTGGGCGAGCTGCCCGCTGTCGTTGCCTCCCCTGCAGCAGGCATGCGCGAGCTTGGGCACACGCGCGTTGGCTACCTCGCCGGCCCGCAGGACACCTCCACCGGCCGCGAACGCCTCGCCGTGTTTACCGCGGACACCGAAGACCTGGAAAAGGTCATCTACCAGGGTGGATACCGTTACAAGGAAGGCTACGTCGGAACTATCGAGCTATTCGAATCCGGTGTCACCGCCATCATCGCGGGCGACTCCATGATGAGCTTTGGCGCACTCGAGGCATGCCACAACGCTGGCATCACAATCGGAGAAGAACTCGCACTCATCGGTTTCGACGACTTCATCTTCTGCGTTTCCAGCCCACGCCGCTCAGCGTCATCGACCAGGACGTGGCGACGCTGGGACAGCTCGCAGCTCACTCACTCATCACCGCAATCAACACCAAATCCCCTCCCGTTGGGCTGCGGCGCCCCACGCGTTTTCTCTCGATTGTCGTGGGCCTATCCGCCAACGCAGACCGAGCGCGACAACGTCAAGCTAGGTCGTGTCTCTTCATTGGGTTTAAGCCAGTCACACACGGCAGATAGGACCATGCCGCCTCGATAGTCGATGACGTGTTTTCACATCGGTTAGCAAGGCCCCTCCACTGCTTGGCACGGGAGAAGAATCGCTCGACGACGTTGCAATTTTTGTACCGATTCGCATCACGCTTGGGAGGGCTCCCATCTTTGGCGCCTTTGCATCTGCGGTTATTGACCTGGCCTTTTCTCCCAGGTGAAACAAACTTAATACCCCGTCGGCGGCAAAGGTCCCGGTGAGCGGCAGACGAATACGCTCGATCCGCAATCACGACGTCAGGGCGCACACGCGGCCGACCGACGCCTGGCAGGTAAGGAACACGCAGCTCTTCGAGGACGTAAGGCAAGACCACACCGTCGTGGCGTTGCCCACCGGTGACGATGATGACCATCGCGCGACGGTTGCCATCAACGCCGGCATGTGTTTTCCTCGCACGACCTCTGCATGTCCTGCCTACAGCGTGAACTGCAGGTTCATCACTCAGTGGCGAGGAATTCTTGTAATGTGTACGAGCCCCTTGTGTGCTGATCGGGTCGGGGTGTCTTCGTGGCGTGCTGGTGTGCACGTGACATCGTGCCATCGACACTAAGCGCCCAGTCGATGTCGCCTTCAGCGTCCTTGAGCGCCATGACGTGTTGGTAAATGGCATCATAGACTCCCGTACGCGAGTAGAGAGTGTGGCGTTTCCACACCGCCTGCCAAGGCCCGAAACGTTCTGAAAGATCCCGCCATGGGCATCCGACGCGGAACCTGTAGACAATAGCTTCCATGATGGTGCGATTAGCGGAAAATGACCTGTCGACTTTTCCGGCGGTAGAGGGGAGGAGTGGAGCGATAATTTCCCAGGTAGCCTCGGGAATCTCGCGAAAACTCTCGGGTCTGCTTATACCGAAAAGTCTTCTACATTCACCGATCACAAATTACGAGACACGCCCTAGCCTTCCCCGATCAACGGCGCGGCATAACTGCCGCGCCGTTTTCACCACAAGGTGGCGATGACGAGCAGTGCCGCCACGATAACGAGGGGGACTTCCGCAAACCCCACTTTCCGCGCCGTCCACGCGCGCCCGCGCGCGGCGGTGTGCGGAATCCACCAGGCTCGCAGTAGCGCGACGGCAAGCAGCAGCGCCATCAGTATGGCGAACCACGGCATGCCGGCTAGTGCGCCCACTAAGAGAAAGATGCCGAGCGCTGCAGCATGGAAACCGATGGACAGCCGGACAAACCCCGGGGTCTTGCGCTCGCGCACCATCGATTTGACCAGCGGTACCGTGCCGGAGAAATACAGCGCGAGAAACGCGAAGCATAGCCACGCCCGGCCGCTGATATCAGCGAGCGAGACCTCCCGCGCGGCCATCCAAAGTACGGGGACGAGCAGCGCCGAGGCGATGGTCGTCGAGATCCCGCTGGCCATCGAACGCGGCCGTCCGTGAAACGTCTCCCAGAGTGCGACCGCCATGAGCGGGCCAAAGAACAGCGCCCACACGACCAGTCGCGGCTGGGCAAGCAGCGCCCCCACCATCGCCGCGCCGGCGACGGGGCCATAGACGGCGAGCGGGCGGGCGTAAGTGCGCCGGCGGGCTGGCGTGCGGGCCTTGGCCACGAGGCACAGCGCGAAGAACGTGAAATAGCCAAAGAACCACGCCAGCAGCACCACAAGCACCGTGGCTGGCCCGCGCCACGTCGACTCATGTGCGCTAAAGAACGCGATGGCCGGCACCGTCACCGCCACCGCGGGAGCGACGAGCATCGCCCACGCCCCGTGCTGATTCGGGCACCACGGGCTGATTCCGTGCTTTCGCGACACCCCGGCAACCCCCCACTTGCTACAACTTTCGATTGATATTTAAATCGTACCAAAGAGTGGCAGGAGGCGGAATACAGAAAACGCACGCAAAAAGGCCGAGTTTTCCTCGGCCTTTGACGCGGATGGAGCTAGACGAGCCGCCGCGCGCCGTCGCCCGGCGTCGCGATGTAGAACGTGGGCTCCGCAAAGCCCTTCTCCTCCGCGGCGCTTGCGATGGCAGCGACGGTGTCGCCAACGCGAGCCTTCGCGATGAGCGCGATGACGGCGCCGCCGAAGCCTCCGCCTGTCATGCGCGCGCCGAGGGTGCCGGCGGCCTCCGCGGCGGAATCGAGCTCCGGCGTGGTGACCTCGAGGTCATCGCGCAGCGACGCATGGCTATCGGCCATGAAACGCCGGAAGGTGTCGAAGTCCCCGGCTTCGAGGGCATCGGCAGCTTGGAGCGTGCGCGCGGTCTCGTGGAGGACGTGTCCGGTGCGCTTGGCGTAGAGCGTTGCGTCCTTACCGTTCTCATGCGCCCACGCGGCGATCTGCTCCTCGGACAGGTGGCGCAGGGAGCCCAAGGCGTTCTGGACATCGTCGATGACGCCGCGACGCGAGGCATACTGGCCGTCGTTGAGCTCGTGAGGAGCGTTGGTATCCGCAATGAGCAACACCAAATCCTGATCGGCGATGTCGAAATTAACCAAGCGGTGGGTGTGGCTGTCGAAGTCGATGACAAGCGCCTTGCCCTCCGCGCCAAAGAGGCTGGCGGTCTGATCGAGCCCTCCCGTGGAGGCGCCGACGATGTCATTTTCGGCGCGCATGGCGGCATCGGCCAGCTGGTGGCGCGCAGCGTCATCCGGGCCCTGCCCGTGGTCGAGCTCGTAAGCCGCGACGGCGACGGAGCACTCGAGCGCGGCAGAACTCGACAGCCCAGAGCCCAGCGGGACGTCGGAGACAAGCGCGATGTTCAAACCGGTGAGGTTCTCCAGTGCGCCGGACTCGTGCGCGGCCCAGACGGTGCCGGCAACATAGCCCAGCCAGCCGATGTCCCCGCCGGGGCGGATGTCCTTAAGGTCGACCTCCGCACGTGCGACGGTGCCGTCGGTCTTCTGCGAGGCGGCAACAACCTTCGTGTCCTCGCGCGGGGTGACGGCCGCGGCAATCTGCAGCGGCAGGGCGAATGGGATACACACGCCACCGGCGTAATCGACGTGCTCACCGATGACGTTGACGCGGCCCGGAGCGGCCCACACGCCGGTGGGCGCGGTGCCGAATTCGGCGTTAAACAGGGCGGTGGCATCGGCAGCAAGGGCGTCCGGGGTGCGGCTTTCAATCCACTTATACGAGGTCATCGTTCCACAACTCCTTGAATTTTTCGGCGATCCGCTCCGGGGTGGTGTCGTTGATCCACACCGCCTGGGAGGACTCGGAACCGGCGAGGAACTTCATGCGGTTCGGGGAGCGCATGAGTGAGAAGAGCTGCAGGTGCATGCGCACCGCGTCCGAATCATCCGTCGGCGCCTGGTTCCAACCCGCGATGTACGGGGTCTTCTCCACACCCTCGAAGAACTGATCCACCGCGGTGTAGAGCTTCTTGAGGACGACGGCGAGGTCGTCGCGCTGGGCTTCGGAAAGCTCTGCGAAGTTGGGCACGTGGACATTGGGCATGACCATGACCTCCAAAGGCCACTTGGCCGCCGCAGGAACGAAGACGGTGAAGTGCTCCGTCGTGGCGATGACGCGCGTGCCTGCCTCCCTCTCCTTGTCGAGCATGGTCTGGAAGAGGTCCGCGTTGTGCTCAGCCTTGTATTCCTTCGAGCGCGCGACCAGGTTGGCCAGGCGCGGGGAGTAGAAGGGATAGGAATAGATCTGGCCGTGCGGGTGCTGGAGGGTCACGCCGATCTCAGCGCCGCGATTCTCGAACGGAAAGACCTGCTTGACCTCTGGGATCTGGGACAGCTCGGCGGTGCGGTGCGCCCAGACCTCGATGACGGTGCGAATGCGGCTCACCGGCAGATCCCGGAAACTCTTGGTGGGATCCGAGGTAAAACACACCACCTCGCACCGGGCCTTGGCGGGATAGCGCGGCACAAGTCCCATGCCGTCCACGTCGTTATCCGCGACGTCGTCGACGTTGAGCGCGAACGACGGGAAGCGGTTTTCGAAGACCACCACGTCGTAACTGGGCGAGGGGATCTCCGTGGGCAGGTTACCGGATGTGGAGGGCGCCAGCGGGTTCTCGTTCGCCGGCGGCATGAACGTGCGGTTCATGCGGTGGGCGGCGTAGGCCACCCACTCCCCAGTGAGCGGATCGCGGCGCATCTCAGAGGCCGGGTGAACCTGGGGAAGGTCTCGCGGGTCCTCGAGCACGCGGTCTGGGTGCGGCTGCTCATCGAAATAGATGAGGTCGCGGCCATCGGCGAGCTTCGTGCGTTGAATGTCAACCATAATTACCTCTGCTCCCGAACAGCAGCTGTATCTGCGGACGTAGCCTTAACGGGGGTTTCAATGATGATCGGGCGAAGCTTCGCCCACGCAAGGAAGATTACGGATGCGGCCAGCAGCGCCAAGCCCATCCAGAGGTTGTCCGTGGCGTTTTTGAGGGCACCGGTCTCCGGATTGATGCCCGGATCCAGGAAGAAGTAGCTCAGCAGCAGGATGATGGAATAGATGCCCATGAGTGCGCCGATCACGTTGCGCAGGTCAAAGGCACCCGCCTTCTGGCGAGTGGCCCGACTGGCGGTACCGGTCGAGCGCGGTGCAGGTTGTGCAGTAGCCATTGTTATTGACTCCTAGTTCTTGTCTTCAAAGACTCAATCGGTAGATGGTTTAGGCAAAGATGACGTTGAGTACGATTGCCATGACCAGGCAGATCATGCCCAGCGGAACGGTGCGCTGGTACCACGGCAGGTTGGACTCTGTCATGTCCTCGAAGTGGCCCTTCGGAGTCACCGAGGAGACGAATCCGACCAGTTCGCTGTCCGGCTTCGGCGTGGTGAACATGGTGACGATGACGGAGACCAGGATATCGACAGCGAAGGCCACGCCGGCAGCCACGAACGCGGTGCCCTGGCCCGGCAGGTTGAACATCGTGCTGGTGGCATCGGTAAACGTAGCAACGTACCAGTAGCCAATCGCGGACGCCGTACCGGCGATGAGGCCGGACCAGCCGGCATGCGGGGTCATACGCTTCCAGAACATACCGAGAATGAAGGTGGCAAACAGCGGGGCGTTAAAGAAGCCGAAGAGCGTTTGCAGGTAGTCCATGATATTGCCGAAGTTCTGCGCGAGCAGCGCGGTGAACATGGCGATCAGCGTCGCGGCGACGGTCGCGATACGGCCGAACTTGAGGTAGTAATCATCCTCGCGGTCCTTGACCACGTAGGTCTGCCAGATGTCATAGGAAATGACGGTGTTGAACGCAGAAATGTTGGCGGCCATGCCGGCCATGAACGAGGCGAGCAGGCCAGCGATGGCGATGCCGAGCAGCCCGTTGGGCAGCAGGTCGCGCATGAGCAGCAGGATGGCGTCGTTCGGCTTCGCGGAGCCGGCAGCGATTTCGCTCACCAGAACGGAGGCGACCATGCCCGGGATGACGACGAGGAACGGGATGAACATCTTGGGGAACGCACCGATGATAGGCGTCTTGCGTGCAGCCGAAAGCGAATCCGAGGCCATTGCGCGCTGCACCTCCACGAAGTTGGTGGTCCAGTAGCCGAAGGACAGAACGAAGCCCAGGCCCAGCACAATACCGATGACAGACCAGACCGGGTTATCGAAACCGGAGAGCTCAGAGCCCGGCCAGGTGTGGAAGTGGGATCCTTCCGCGACGGCCGTCTTGAGACCTTCCCAGCCGCCCACGCGGTTGAGGCCGATGATCGTCAGCGGTGCGAGCGCAGCGACGATGACGAAGAACTGCAGCACCTCGTTGTAGATGGCCGCGGACAGGCCGCCGAGCGTGATGTAGGACAGCACGATGACACCAGCAACGACGAGCGCGACCCACATCGGCCAGCCCAGCAGGGCCTCGACAATGGTGGCGAGCAGGAACAGGTTCACGCCGGCGATGAGCAGCTGGGCCAGCGCGAAGGACAGGGCGTTGACCAAGTGGGCGCCGTTGCCGAAGCGGCGGCGCATGAACTCCGGCACGGAGCGAACCTTCGAGCCGTAGTAGAACGGCATCATGACAATGCCCAGGAAGATCATGGCCGGCACGGCGCCAATCCAGAAGTAGTGCATGGTCTGGAAGCCGTACTCCGCGCCGTTGGCGGACATGCCAATGATTTCCACCGCGCCGAGGTTGGCCGAGATAAAGGCCAGGCCGGTCACCCACGCCGGCAGCGAGCGGCCGGAGAGGAAAAAGTCAATCGACGAAGACACGCGGGCCTTCGCTGCCCAGCCAATGCCGAGCACGAACAGGAAGTAGATTGCGACGATGAGGTAGTCCACCCACGTCGCGTCCAGGCGTAGGACTGATTGTGCAGTCTCCATAGCTCTTGAACCTTTCACGATAAGTACCCGCCACCGCCGCGCGAACGCACGCCGACCCCGAGCACGAGAGAATTACTTGGGAGAAACGTATGCAGTTATGTATTCAGTTACAGTCTGACGGTGCAGTCTTTCGTGGCTATTCAATGACGCTGAAGTGCACGGTGGCCTGCCATGGCCGATCCGGGCCCAGCTCCACGAGGTCGGTACCAGTGCGCAGGGCGTTGGGCGGCGCGCTCATGGGTTCCACGGCAATCGCTCGCCCGCGCCCCGGGAAATCCGGCGCGGTATAAATCTGCAGCCAGCCGAGTCCCTCCCCGGAATCCATGCGCACGCCGCGCCCGTCGGCGGCAAGTTCCACCGTGTGCGGCTCGGGTCCCACGTAGAAGAGATCATCGAGTTCTAGCTCGGCGACGCAGTGACTCAGCTCCACCGGTGCGTGCTCGCCTGTGGGCACGTTGCGCGCGTCGAGTAGGTGGTGCTCCACCGGCGGCAAGCGCAGCTCGGCCTCGTCCACCGTAGTGCCCTGCGGCGAAAGGTATGGGTGCAGACCGAAGGCAAAGGGAACGCTGTCTTCCTGCGTCGATGCCCCATAGGTGCAGTGCAGTCCCTGCTCGTCGAGGAGGTACGACGCAGTGACGCGCAACGCCCACGGCCAGCCTTGCTGCGGGGCGATGTCCGCGGCGATCTCCACGCGATCTGGGTCGTGGTTTACGATCTGCCAGGCGGCATCGAGCACGAAGCCGTGAATTGCGTTGTGGCGCTCCGGCTCCGTGATCGCTAGTTGGTGCTCGGTGCCCTTCCACGAGAAGATTCCGTCTTCGGTGCGGTTGGGCCACGGCGCCAGCACGCTATTGGCCGCAGCCGGCGGAAGCTGCGCAGTGTCGTAGCTTTCCAGCAAAGGCGCACCGTCATAGGACAGCGCAGCGATACCCCCAGAACGGAGGTCAATCTGTGCGCTATAGCGCCCCGCGATCAGCCGGACGGTGGGTGCAACTGGTGATCTCCTGGATATGGTTTCCGGCATGGCATTCCTTTCCACTTCGCGGACCGACTGCACGCCGCGTCGCCTCAATCCGGGGCGGTCTATGATGCGCGCTGTTGGCATCCGTATCGTGTCACTCGTGGGGCATCGATGGCGCGGATGCGCCACGATAGCCCTGCATATGAGGTTAATTCGAAGCCACAAATATCAACAAGATATTTCTCCTCAAACGGGGGCATTGCCACACAATCGCACACAATCAAATTCCCCTAATAGCGCAGCTCAGACAACTACACAGCACTTTCACTGGTCATAACCTGTGATATTTTGCACGGAAAAGACTGCCTCCGCCGCTCCAAGTGGGGTTGAATTTGTTGTAGTTTCCTCCGCGGACTGCCCGCTTCGTTCGCACACACACCTGGGCCCAAAGGGGGCATCGGCACGCTCAGCCCACTGCAGCAGGTGGCGCAGATCTTTTCACGCCAGTGCGAATGCATGCCTGATGGGGGCCATCACAGGAACTAACTCGTACACCTCGCTAACGGACGCAACCCGTCAGGCAGCAACGGCCGGCCAGCTCATCACGAACCTCCCCTACGTTCTCAACGTATTCGACAAAGCTACTCAGCCCACGGCTATTCTCCTCAGACCTGCGCCGCTGCGTCTCCACTCCGAAAAGGGTTTTCCCCAAGCCATCTAATTTTCGTGTTTCCAGCCACGCATCATTGAGCGGCCCCGCGCCCGGACGAATCCGCACGCGGGGCCGCAACTGTCTCAGGAGAACGAATTACAGAACCATCGCCGCAACCCACCCGGCGATGAGCAGCGGAATATTAAAGTGCAGGAACGTCGGGATGACCGAATCCCGAATGTGGTCGTGCTGGCCGTCGGCGCCCAAGCCCATCGTGGGGCCGAGCGTCGAGTCGGACGCCGGCGAGCCCGCGTCGCCCAGCGCGCCTGCGGTACCGACGATGGCAACCGTCGCCGCAGGGCTAAAGCCCAGCGTCATGCACAGCGGCACGTAGATGACCGTGATAATGGGCAGCGTGGAGAAGGACGAGCCGATGCCCATCGTCACAATGAGGCCGACCAGAAGCATGGCCGCCGCGGCCAGCAGCTTGTTATCGCCAAAGAGCTCGGCGGTGGTCGTCACGAGCGACTCCACCTGCCCTGTCTCCGTCATGACGGACGCGAAACCTTGGGCGGTGATCATGATGAAACCGATAAGCGCCATCATTTTCATGCCGTTGGTGAAGACATCGTCCGCGTTGCGCCAGCTCACCGCACCGGAGAGCAGCAAGATGCCCAGGCCCACGAGTGCGCCGACCATGAGGCCATCCGCCTCGAAGTCCATGAGCTGCATGACAATCTGCACGCTAAACGTGGCGATGATGGCGACGACGGAAACCCACAGCTTGTAGGCGGAAATCTCTTCCTTATCCTTCTCCTCCGCAATGGGTGCGTCAAGGTACGTGCGCGGCTTGCGGTAGCTGATAAACACCGCGATGAGCAAGCCGATAAACATGCCGAGTGCCGGGATTCCCATGATCTTCATGATGTTCATACCGGTCGTGTCCAGGCCCGCCTCACCGATATTGAACAGCAGGATGTCATTCAAGAAGATGGAACCGAAGCCTACCGGCACGAACATGTACGTGGTGACCAGACCGAAGGTGAGGCAGCACGTAATAAGGCGGCGGTCTAACTGCAGCTTGCTCATCACACCCAAAAGTGGCGGGACGATGAGCGGAATGAACGCGATGTGGACCGGGATGAGGTTCTGGCTCATAATCGCCATCGCAACCACGACGAGGATGATGGTCCACTTCGTCATTGCCACGGCCTTGGGGTTAAGCTCCCCCGCGTTGCCGTTCATCTTGTGGATGAGCGTCTGCGCCAGCTTTTCCGGCAAGCCCGCCGCCGCAACACCCATGGCGAACGCGCCGAGCAAGGCGTAACTCAGCGCGATCTTCGCGCCACCGCCCAGGCCGTCTTGGAAAGCGAGAAGGGTGGAATCGAGGCCCATGCCGGCCATGAGACCACCCGTGAGGGCGCCTAAGAACAGGGCGATGACAACGTGCACGCGTGCCACGGAAAGCACGAGCATCACGATAACTGCGATGAGTACGGCGTTCATGCACGTAAGCGTAGTGCATAGTATTCATTTCTATGAAATTTTTCAATACTGCTTCCATAGAGCCATCGCCTTTGGCCCGTACGCCCGGCGCGACATACGAAAGCCTCTTGCTAGGTACGAAATGTCGAAACATCTCACCCCGCTACCGTCTTCCCAGCAGTTGGTGACATAAAAGTCGCCTCTTCACCCCATGTTTCTGACACGCTAGCCTCATGCGCGCCGTTACTTTCACCGAGTTCTCTTCCACGCCCACCATCGAGGACGTCCCCCCTCCGCTCCTGCCTGCCGGCGGCGCCGTCGTCCGCGTCACGGCCACCGGCGTATGCCGTAGCGACTGGCACGCGTGGTCCGGCCACGATGACTCCGTGTCGATCCCTCACATCCCTGGCCACGAGTTCGCCGGTGTCATCGAAGAAATCGACCCCGCCGTCCCCGGTTTTAAGAAGGGCGACCGCGTCACGGCGCCTTTCATCTTTGCCTGCGGCGACTGCGCGCAGTGCCGCGCGGGCCACACGCAGGTCTGCCCTAACCAGCAACAACCGGGTTTCAATCTCAAGGGATCCTGGGCCGAATACGTTGCCGTTACCAACACCGCGACGAATCTCGTGCACCTACCGGATGAGCTCGACTTCGATATTGCCGCGGGACTAGGCTGCCGCTTCGGCACTGCCTATCACGCCGTCACGGTGCAAGGCCGCGTCCAGCCCGGCGAGACCGTCGCTGTCATCGGCTGCGGCGGCGTCGGCTTGTCGTGCGTCATGATCGCCCGCGCCGCCGGCGCCCGCGTCATCGCTGTCGACCGCGCTCAATCCGCCCTCGATGCCGCGGAAAAGCTCGGCGCCACTCCCCTTTACTCGGACGAGACCACCGTCGCGCGCATCCACGAGCTCGGCGGCGCGCATGTATCCATCGATGCCCTGGGAGCTCGCATCACCGCCACGATGGCCATCGAGTCCCTGCACCCCAAGGGCCGCCACGTCCAGGTTGGCCTCCTTCTCGGCGAGGACGCCAATCCCCCGCTGCCTTACGGTCGCGCCATTGCGCTCGAACTCGAGCTGCTTGGCTCCCACGGCCTGGCCACCAGCGAATACGCTGCCTTGCTTTCCGATGTCGCCTCCGGCCACCTTGACCTCGCCGGCACCGTCGGCACCCGCATCGGCTTCGACGATCTGCCCGCCGCGCTCCCCGCGATGAACGAGCCGTCGCGCACGGGCAGCTTCGGCATGACCGTTGCGGTACTTTAGGTCAGACGCGATAACAGCGAAGAATTCGGAACTACGCGTTTAGGATCGTGCTTCCGCATGCGCGACGACGATTGAATCAATCAGCCTCGCCGCCGCCTTGGCCGTGCGTCCATCGATGTCGAAACGGGGGTTGAGCTCAGCGACGTCGACGAGCGCCAGCTTGCCCGTCGCGGCGAGTGCGCGGACGATGGCATGGATATGCAGCAGCGGGACGCCAAGCCCTGCTGGCGCGGAGACGCCTGGGGCGACGGCGGCAGGCAGCACGTCGAGGTCAATGGACAGATGAATCGACTCGGCGTCGGCGACGAGTTCCACGGCGCGCGCAGCCGCGTCCTGGGCGCTGAGAGCGGCAAGTTCCTCGTCGAGCACGACTTTGACGCCCAGATCGCGGGCGGTATCAAAAAGAACTTTCGTATTATTCGGCCGCGAGATACCCAGTACCGAGTAGTCGAAGTCATCGCCATAGACGTCCACTAACTGCCGAAACGGTGTGCCGGACGTGGGTTGGTCCGCGATGCGCAAGTCGAAGTGTGCGTCGAGATTGATAATCGCGGACGGACGCACGCGGGCTAATCCCCTGCCCGTCGCGAACGAGGTTTCGTGCCCGCCACCGAGCACGATGGGCAGGTGCCCGGCGCGCACGAGCTCCTCGACCTTGTCGGAGACTTCCGCCTGCGCGGACTCAAGGTCTTTGCCCTCGGTGACGACGGTGCCGGCGTCGTGGCGTGGGAACTCGTCGTGCACGGCGAGCGATCCCAGTGCCGCCCGCAGCGCCTCGGGTCCGTCGGCGGCACCCACGCGCCCACCGTTGCGGCGCACGCCCTCATCCGTGGCAAAGCCGAGCAGCGCCGCCCCAGGGGCGGTCGATGTATTGATGACCGAGTGCCAGCGCGCGTGTTCCGGTCCGGGTCCGTCGTTGCGGCCGGTCCATGCGGGAGCGGGAGTAAACAAGGTGCCTCCTTGGTTGACGTCGTGCCCAGCTTAAAGTGCGCGTGCGCTGCGCGCACCGCCAGCGGAATCTAATCGTCTGAAATTTCAGACTCCACCGCTAGACTTGCCTTCCATGTCGTCTTCCCGCGTTCCCGCCGCCCGCCACACGCTCGACATCCTGCGGCTGCTGTCCACCATCGACGTGCCCATTTCCGCGAGCCGCATTCGTCGTGAACTCGACTTACCCCGTTCGAGCACGTATCACCTACTCAATGAGATGGTCGCCGCCGGCTTTGTCGTGCACATTCCGGAAAATCAGACCTACGGATTGGGCATGGCGGCGTACGCAATGGCCTCGGCATATACGACACAGCAGCCGCTCGTGCGCGCAGCAACGAAGCCGCTCGAGAAGATCGCCGCGCTCGTGCACGGCTCGGGACACCTCTCCCGCATGGCTGGCTCCGAGATTGTCTATCTCCAGGAAGTTCGCTCCCCTGGTGCGGTCTCGCTCGTCACCGAAAAGGGCGTGCGCCTTCAAGCTCACCGCACCGCATCCGGCCGCGCAATGCTCGCCCAGCTTCCCGATGCCGAGGCGCGCGCCGCGTACTCCACCTCCAGCGACGCCGGAGCCTTCCGGCAGTTCCACGACATGCTCGCCCAGACTCGCGAGCGCGGTTGGGCCGAGGAGGTCGAGGAGGTCTCCCGCGGCCAGGAATCCGTGGCCGTGGCCATCCTCGATCACGTCAACCGGCCTGCGGGCGCGCTCGCCGTCACCTTCCAGCGCGGGCGGATTGATGCCGCCACGCGCGCCGTGGCGATCGAGCAGTTGCGCTCGGCCGCCGCAGCGATTGCAGCGAAGGTTTACCGCTCCGGTTAATCCGTAGCGCGCGCTCCAGCCGTTGTGTAACATTACTGCCAACGCGTCTGGCTGTCGCGCGAGAAATCCATTCATTCCCCGCCGGGGTGCACTGGGGTGCATCCACCGGTGGTACGTCCACGCACATCATCCGCGATAAGGAGCCAGATATGTCCCACGCTGCTACTTCCCAGACCGTGTCCGTCGGCATCGGCGCACTGACCATTGACGAGGTCGTCGCCGTCGCCCGCTACGGCGCGAAGGTAGAAATCACTTCCGAGGCGCTTGCTGAAGTCGAGGCGACGCGTGAGCGCGTCGAGGAACTCGCCCAGGATCCCACGCCGGTCTACGGCATCTCCACTGGATTCGGCGCGCTGGCGCGTCGCCACATTCCTGAGGAGATGCGAGCCCAGCTGCAGCTGTCGCTCGTGCGCTCTCACGCCGCGGGCACCGGACCGGAGGTCGAGGAAGAAGTCATCCGCGCGCTCATGCTCCTGCGTCTGTCCACGCTGTGTACAGGCCGGACCGGCGTGCGTCCCGTCGTCGCACAGACGTACGCGGACGTGCTGAACGCAGGTATCGTGCCGGTCGTGCGCGAGTACGGATCGCTGGGCTGCTCCGGCGACTTGGCGCCACTCGCCCACTGCGCCCTGGCCCTACTCGGCGAAGGCGAGGTCCGCGTGAACGGCGAACTCCAGGACGCGGGCGAGGCACTCAAGGCCGCAGGCATCGAGCCACTCGTCCTGCGCGAGAAGGAGGGCCTAGCGCTCATCAACGGCACGGACGGCATGCTGGGCATGCTGTGCCTGGCTATTACCGATCTGCGCCAGCTCGCCAAGACCGCGGACATCGCGACGGCGATGACGGTCGAGGGCCTGCTGGGCACGCTCGTCGTCTTTGCCGAAGACCTCCAGGAGCTGCGCCCGCATCCGGGTCAGGCGGCCGCGGCGGCGAACATCCTCAAGGTCGCAGAAGGCTCGGAGATCCTCGCCGCGGCGCTCGAAGAGTTCAAGAAGAACCAGGTTCAGGACGCCTACTCCGTGCGCTGCGCGCCGCAGGTCGCCGGCGGCTTCCGCGACACCATCGAACATGCCGCCACCGTCGCGGGCCACGAGCTCGCCGCTGCCGTGGATAACCCCGTCGTCGCCAAGGACGGCCGCGTGGTGTCCAACGGCAACTTCCACGGGGCGCCGGTCGCTTACGTGCTCGACTTCCTCGCGATCGTCACAGCGGATCTCGCCTCCATTTCTGAGCGCCGCACCGACCGCTTTCTCGATCCCGCGCGCAACCGCGGCCTCAACGCCTTCCTCGCGGACGACCCAGGCGTCGACTCCGGCCACATGATCGCGCAGTACGCCCAGGCCGGCATCGTCAGTGAACTCAAGCGCCTGGCCAACCCGTCCTCGGCGGATTCCATCCCGTCGTCAGCCATGCAAGAAGACCACGTCTCCATGGGCTGGTCCGCCGCGCGCAAGCTGCGCAAGTCCGTCGACGGACTGCAGCGCGTGCTGGCCATCGAGATCCTCACTGCTGCCCGCGCCATCGACATGCGCGACGGCGAGCCCGCGAAGGGAACCGGCGCGGTCATCGAAAAACTACGCGAGACTGTCCAGGGTGCAGGCACCGACCGCTTCCTCTCCCCCGAGATCGAGGAGACGGTACGTCTGGTCAAGGCAGGGACGCTGCTGGACGCGGTGGAAGGCGGCATCGGAAAGCTGCGCTAAGCAGGAGGGCCCATGCGGGCCCTTTTTTGCGACCCTCTGGGAGTCTCGTATCCCAGACACCCAACCCTGCAAGCGCCTCGTGCATCAACATCACAGACGCTACCTTTGTGAGACATGCGCCACGGTAGAAGGGGACAGCCCCGGGTAACCGGCCCTGCAACCACGCGCAGCTTACCTGTCGAAGAAAGGAACTCCCATGTCTGCACCCCGTGAAGTCCGCGCCCCGCGCGGCACGACGCTCAACGCCAAGTCTTGGCAGACCGAGGCGCCGCTGCGCATGCTCATGAACAACCTGGACCCTGAGGTCGCGGAGCGCCCCGAGGACCTCGTAGTCTACGGCGGCACTGGCCGCGCCGCACGCTCGTGGGAGGCTTTCGACTCCATCGTCGATGCGCTCAAGGACCTGGAATCCGATGAGACCCTGCTCGTCCAGTCCGGCAAGCCCGTGGGCATCTGGAAGACCAACGAATGGGCGCCGCGCGTGCTCATCGCCAACTCCAACCTCGTGGGCGACTGGGCCAACTGGGAGCACTTCCGCAAGCTCGAAGACGAGGGGCTCATGATGTACGGTCAGATGACGGCCGGGTCCTGGATTTACATCGCCACTCAGGGCATCCTCCAAGGCACTTTCGAGACCTTCGCCGCCGTCGCCCGCAAGCGCTTTAACGGCACGCTCGCCGGCACGCTGACTCTCACCGGCGGCTGTGGCGGCATGGGCGGCGCCCAGCCGCTCTCGGTCACGCTCAATGGAGGCGCGGTGCTCATCGTCGATGTGGACGAGACCCGCCTCAAGCGCCGTCAATCCAAGCGCTACCTCGACGAAGTGACGACGGATCTGGACGAGGCCCTGAAGCTCGTGCTCGCCGCGAAGGAAGAAAAGCGTGCGCTCTCGGTCGGTCTGGTGGGCAACGCCGCCGACGTTTTCCCGGAGATGCTGCGCCGCCAGCGCGCCGGCGAATTTACCGTCGACATCGTCACGGACCAGACTTCCGCGCACGATCCGCTCTCCTATCTACCCACGGAGATCCGCGTCGAGGATTGGCACGCCGAGGCCAAGGCAGACCCGACGACCTTTACGAAGAAGGCCCGCGAGTCCATGGCCGCCCAGGTGCAGGCCATGGTCGAGTTCCAGGACGAGGGCGCCGAGGTCTTCGACTACGGCAACTCCATCCGCGACGAGGCCCGCCACGCCGGCTACCAGCGCGCCTTCGAGTTCCCCGGCTTCGTGCCCGCCTACATCCGTCCGCTCTTCTGCGAGGGCTTGGGCCCGTTCCGCTGGGCCGCGCTGTCGGGCGATCCGGAGGATATCAAGGTCACCGACCAAGCTTTGAAGGAGCTCTTCCCGGACAACGAGCACCTCCACAATTGGCTCGACGCTGCCGAGGAGTACGTCGAGTTCGAGGGCCTGCCCGCACGTATTTGCTGGCTCGGCTACAACGAGCGCCACAAGGCTGGCCTCAAGTTCAACGAGCTGGTCCGCGAGGGAAAAATCTCCGCGCCCATCGTCATCGGCCGCGACCACCTCGACTCCGGCTCTGTGGCCTCGCCCTACCGCGAGACCGAGTCCATGCTCGACGGCACCGATGCCGTCGCGGACTGGCCGCTGCTCAACGCCATGACGGCCGTGTCCTCCGGCGCGACCTGGGTGTCGATCCACCACGGCGGCGGCGTGGGCATGGGCCGCTCCATCCACGCTGGCCAGGTATCCGTCGCCGACGGCACGGAGCTCGCCGCGGCCAAGCTGCGCGCCGTGCTTACCAACGACCCGGGCATGGGCGTTATCCGCCACGTCGACGCGGGCTACACCCGCGCCAAGGAGGTTGCAGACGAGCGCGGTGTGCGCATCCCCATGGAATTCAAGGCGCGCGATTAATATGTCCACGCTCTTTACTGGAATCAGCGAACTGCGCACCGTCTCTTCCGCTGGCACGCTTGCCGATGCCGCCCTTACCGTCGCCGACGGCGTCATCACCTGGGTTGGCTCGGCTTCCGATGCCCCCGCGCAGGCTCCCGCCTGCGAGGAGACCATCGACCTCGGCGGCCGGGCCGTCCTGCCTGGCTGGGTCGACTCGCACACGCACATGGTCTTCGACGGCAACCGCGGCGCGGAGTTCGAGGCGCGCCTGGCTGGTTCGTCGTATGAGGCTGGCGGCATCGCGGTGACTATGGAGGCGACACGTTCGGCCGGCGCTGACCGGCTCCGCGCGCTCGTCCGCGACCGCATCGCCGCCGGCCGCGCCGGTGGCACGACGACCTTTGAGACGAAGACCGGCTACGGGCTCAACACGGCCTCGGAGGTGGAATCCGCGCAGATTGCCGCCGAGTTCGCCGACGACGTTACGTTTCTGGGTGCCCACCTCGTCCCGCCGGGTGCCGACGCCGACGAGTACCTCGACGAGGTCGTCGGTCCGATGCTCGACGGCGTGGCACCGTACGTCCAGTGGATCGACGTCTTCTGTGAGCGCGGCGCCTTCAACGAGTCACAGTCCCGCCGCGTCCTGGAGGCCGGCATCGCCCGCGGTCTGGGTGTGCGCGTCCACGGCAACCAGCTGGGCGACGGCCCGGGCGTCCAGCTCGCCGTCGACCTTGGCGCGGCGAGCGTCGACCACGTCAACTACGTTACGGACGCGGACATCGCGGCCCTTGCGAACTCCGATACCGTCGCGACGCTCCTGCCCGCGTGCGATTTGTCCACGCGTCAGCCGCTCGCCCCGGGCCGCCGTCTCCTCGACGCGGGCGCGACCATCGCTATCGCGTCCAATCTCAACCCAGGCACCTCGTATACCTCGTCGATGAACTTCTGCGTGGCCACCGCGGTTCTGCAGCAACACCTCACGCTCGACGAGGCCATTGCCGCCGCGACGACCGGCGGTGCCAAGGCCCTGCGCCGCCACGACGTCGGCGACGGTCTCGACCCCCAGGGACGCCCGGCCAAGGGCACGCTGGTCCCCGGCGCCGCTGCGGACCTCCACGTCCTCCAAGGCACCAGCGCCATCGACTTGGCCTACCGCCCAGGCATGCCGCAGACATACCAGACCTACGTCGCCGGAAAGCTGGTCTAGCGTGAATAACTCGTATGAGTTGCCGAAAATTTTCTGATTTTCGCGCGACTCATACGAATTTCATTCTTTTCTTGACCGCACGCGCACCACCCGTCGCTAATTTTTCGCCTTGCACCTATAGATGACCGTCTTTAGCCAACTGCCGCGGCAATGGCCTCCGCCATCGCCTGCTGCCCCGCCGCCGTGGGGTGCATGGGGTACGAGCCCGTCGCCTCGCCCGTGAAATCCACCCACGGCTCCGCCGAGCACCCAGTGTGCTCCCCCGCGCCCGCCGGCATCACGTACGTCGCGCCGTACCTCTCGGCGGCCGCGCGCACTTCCCCGTTGATGCGAGTGATCTGCTCCGCGAGCCACGCCGCGTCGGGCACGTCCGTACATGCGTCGTTGAGCAACGGCATGTACCCCGTGGCGACGACGCGCGCACCCGGTGCTCGTTGTTCAATCACCACGTACACATCGTCCAGCCGCGCTGGCAGCTCTTCAAGCTCGCCCGCCACCTTCTCGCGCAGCCCCGCCGGGCACGCGTTCTCGAAGCACCGCGTCATGTCGATGAAGCTCACATCATTGCCGCCGATGCTCAGCGTCACCAGGTCCGTCTCTTCCCCCAGCGCCGCCACCTGCGGCGAGCCTTCCGATGCCGCCGTCCCCAACGCCGTCTTCTCCCCCACGTCCGCCGTCACGGCGCCTTGGCACGACGCGTTGACGAAATCTTCCACTCCCAGCGCGTCCGCAAGGAGAACAGGGTACGAATCCGCCGCGACCGCGCAAGCGTCGCCGGGATCCGTGGCAGCGTGGGAGCCCATCGCGGCGTAGGAATCTCCGAGAGCGACATAGTGCACCGGTTCCTCGACCAGCGTTGTCAACGTCATCTGCTCAGACGCGGTATCTGAACTACATGCAGCAAGACACCCTGCAAGAATTAAGAAAGCGAGACCGATGAGCAGGCGATTCATAATTCTCCCGAGTTTAAGTACAAAGTGACCGCCTAGA
This sequence comes from Corynebacterium sp. CMW7794, assembly GCF_001563605.1. Lineage (NCBI taxonomy): Bacteria > Bacillati > Actinomycetota > Actinomycetes > Mycobacteriales > Corynebacteriaceae > Corynebacterium > Corynebacterium sp. CMW7794. The sequence goes on along the minus strand of NZ_KQ961739.1, from coordinate 74,185 downwards.
ACAGCGGAATCCCCGGTTGCTCCGCAAGCTCCGCTCGCAGCGACGGATTCGCCATGATGCACAGCCCCGCAGCAGTAAAACGCACGCCCCCCCAGTGGGCTGGACGAGGTAAGGAACTTCGCGCACTGGTCCACCTTGCCGAAGGCTCCTGGGTAGGTGTCGCTCGGCGAGCCCATCGAATACACCGAGGCCACCGACATCGCGACCGGGTCACCGCGGAGCGCATTCGAACTACTCTTAATACCGGTCCACAGCACGGCGCCCAGCGGATCGGTGCGCCACTGGTCGCGTTCCTGTTGCGTCATATCGGACGATTGAGCAGAGGCGGCCACGGGTGCGAGCGTGCTCATGCACAGCGCAGCCGCGGCAATGAGAGCGAGACGTTTCATGCTGCATAACCTAGCACTACAGAGCACGCTCTACGTCTGGTTTCAAGACGGCCGCGTACAAACACCCTTGGCGCGCCGCGCATTGTGCCTACGATGAGATAAACGACGTCTACCTTCTCTCACTCATGACCACATTCTCACTCAATTTCAAGCGCTGGGAGATCGACTCCAACTCCCCCTGTCGCTCCTCTCGTCGGTACGAGGTTCCGGCGCGGAATTTATATTCTGGAATTCACTAACGGGGAACGCTACGTCGGCCTTACCGAAAACATCGTCCAACGTTTCGTAAAAAGCTCATCGAGGTAGCGACGTGTGGCGGAATTTCCATCCCCTTCAATCGAAGCCGCAAAACTCCCCAGATACGAATAATGCTCCAGCACGGTCTACGACAGGCATTCCGCCGTGCTGAAGCATACTACCGGCGTCTAGTATCCAGCGTGCTAATGCTGTGTAGCGCACAGCATCAGCACGTCACGATGAGAATCACCGACCCTCTCAGCGCTCCACTATTTCATGGAGGAAGCAGCCAAGACGTCCCTCACAATCTCCGCGATATGCTTCGCCTGCGCACCAGTACCCTGTTCGATCTGGGTGCGGCACGAGAAACCGTCAGCGATAACGATGGAGCCTTCCTTCGTAGCCTTACGAACTTTGGGGAAGAGCTCTCGCTCGCCGAGCGCCATGGAGACCTCCGCGTGACCCTTCTCGAAGCCCCAGTTGCCGGCAAGGCCGCAACACCCTGTGGCGATTGACTCGTCGCTGATACCGAGGGCATCGAGAAGCTGCTGCGATTGAGACGGATCACCCAGCGACTTCTCATGGCAATGGACCTGGGTAAGTGCCGAGACATCGCCCGGAACGATCTTTCCTTCAGCAACGAGCTCCTTGATGCGCGGGACGACAAACTCGGAGAACTGCGTCGTCGCTTGCGCGAGGCGCTTGATGTCAGGGTTCGGGGAAAGCTCGGTCGCCTCAGAGCGCAACATGACGGTGCACGAAGGTTCCACACCGATGACGGGTAGACCACGGTCAAGGTAAGGCTTCATCACCTTCGCGGTCTGCTCCAGCACACGCTTGGTCATATCGAGCTGTCCGGTGGAGTGCCACGTCAAGCCACAGCAGACAAACTCCTGAGGAATTTCCACCGTGTAGCCCAGCGCTTCGAGTACCTCAACTGCGGCCGTAGCCGGCGACGTGCCGAGCGAAGAGTTGAAGGAGTCCGGCCACAGCACGACCGTCATCGAGTCATCCCGCTGGGGTTGTACACGCTTGGCATGCCACGTGCGCAGCGAGGTATGCGCGAAATGGATGAGCGGACGGTTGGGGTCGAGCCCACCCACACGTGCGATGAGCTTATCCAAGCCCTTCGTGGACATCGCCTTATCGATGAGCGTTGGTACCAACGGAATCTTGTGCGCGACATAGCCCAACAGCGGCAGCCAGCCCATGACGTAGTGCGCACCCGGGCGCAGCTTGCCCTTGTAATGCTCGTGGAGGAACTCCGCCTTGTACGTCGCCATGTCGACGTTGACGGGGCACTCGGAAACGCAAGCCTTGCAGGACAGACACAGGTCAAGGGCCTCCTCGACTTCCTTGGATTGGAATCCATCCTTGATGGATTCACCACGGAACATCTCGGAAAACAAGCGGGCACGGCCGCGGGTTGAATGGATTTCATCGCCGGTGATCTGGAAGGACGGGCACATGGAGCCGGTCTCAGAGCGACAGGCGGACACGCCCACGCAGCGATTGATGGCGTTGACCATCGATCCCTTGTCGTGACTAAAAGCATGGACTGGGGTGAGCTCGAAGGTGCGCTGGCCGGGCGCCATGCGCAGGCCCTGATCCGTGGCATCCGCCCACACAAGCACGCCGGGATTAAAGAGCTTGTCGGGGTCGAAGATGAGCTTGAATTCCTCGAAGACGCGACGCATTTCCGCCGAGTACATACGGTCTAGGAGCGCAGAACGTGCGCGGCCATCGCCGTGCTCGCCCGACAGCGATCCACCGTGAGAAGACACGAGCTCCGCGGCGTCCTCCATGAACGCCTTGAACTGGCGCACACCTTCCTCGGTACCGAAGTCGAAAGAGATACGCACGTGCACGCAGCCCTCACCGAAGTGACCAAACGGAATGCCGCGCAGAGAGTATTTATCCATGAGAGCGTAGAGATCGCGTAGATATTCGGCGAGATTTTCCGGTGGCACGGCAGAGTCCTCCCAGTTCGGCCAAGCCTCACCGCCATCAGGTAGGCGCGTGACGATGCCCGCTGATGCCTCACGGATACGCCACAACCCGCGCATCTCCGCGTGTTCATGGACGATGACGTGGTCCACAGTCTCAACGGACGCCGCGACGTCTTCGGCCAGCGTCAACGCTTCCTCGAGAGTATCGCCACCGGTCTCGCAATAGAGCCAACCGCCAGCTTCGATGCCCTTACGGTTACCAGGCAGGTTTTCACCGGCATGCTCTTGGCCGACCTTGGAACGCAGCGCCCCGAGTAGGTCACCACCCATGCCCTCGATGGTCGCTACACCCGGCAGGCGCAGCTTCGCGGCCGCAGCCGCTGCATCGAAGACTGTCTCAAAGGCAAGCACGGCCAAGGCCTTGACCTTAGGAACCGGGACAAGCTTGACGGTGAGCTTGGTGATGATGCCCGTGGTTCCTTCAGAACCGGCAAGCGCCTTCGCCACGTCAAATCCCTTGCGGTCCAGCAGGTAGTGCAGGCCGTAGCCAGAGACCTGGCGAGGGAAACGGCCGAGTTCCGCCTCGATGAGCTCAGCGTTGTCGGCTACGAGCGCACGCAGTTTGGTCTCCAGTTCCGGATCGGAGCAGCCACCTTCGCTGAAAGTCACCTCACGCCCGTCGGCCAGCATGATGGTGACATCAATGAGGTTCTCCGCTGCAGTACCAAAGGCCACGGAGTGGGAGCCACACGCGTTGTTCGCAACCATGCCGCCTACAGTGCAGCGTGAGTGAGTTGAAGGATCTGGTCCATACGTCAGGCCGAACGGCGCAGCAGCGTCACGCAGTGCGTCGCACACTACCCCCGGCTCGATGGTCGCTGTCCGTGCTTCCGGATCAATATCAAGGATGCGATTAAAGTAGCGAGAGGTGTCAATTATGAGTCCCTCGCCAATGGCATTGCCCGCCACCGAAGATCCGCCCCCACGGCCCACAACTTTCCATCCACGCTCGCGTGCAACCGAGATACCGTCGCGCACGTCATCAACGGTCTTAGGCTCGAGCACAGCCGCAGGAACGCGGCGGAAAATCGAGGCGTCCGAAGTGTACGCCGCGCGCGTGGTCATATCCATGCGCAACCCGGAACGCGCAATCTTCGCGTACACACTGGGTTCAAGGCGATCAAACTTGATGGTGCTAGTCATGGTCAGATGCTCCAAATCTTCACGAGGGCAACTCAACGCCGTATCTTGGGTAACATGTTACATGTTTCGTGGTTTCTGTAGGTAAAATTCTCCGAATGACCCCCTCTTCAAGCTCCCCCACTCCCCGAGTCACTGCGGCGCCCAACATGGCCACCCAGGTCATGAACCACGTCCGCGACTGCATTCACGACGGCACGATGTCGACCGGCAACTGGTACAGCGTGTATCAGCTCTCCGAGGAGTTAGGTATTTCCCGTTCCCCCGTGCGCGACGGCTTACTGCGTCTCGAAGAAGCTGGTCTCATCGAATTCGTCCGCAATCGTGGCTTCCGTATCGTCGAGTCTCAGCCTTCCGATGTCGCGGATATCTTCGACCTTCGATTAAGCATCGAGCCCAACGCCGCAGCTCGCGCTGCACGCGACCGCAGCGCGGACGAGCTCGCACACATGAAGGACATTATCGCGGCAATGAAGGCCAGCTGTACAGATGGCGACGAGAACGTTTTCTTCACGTGGGACCAAGAACTACACGACGCCATTTTGGCCGCCGGACATGCCCGCCGTGGCCGCGACATTCTATCGAAGCTGCGGACACATACGCGCCTGCTTTCGGATTCAACGGTGCGACGCTATCGGTCACTCGAGCAAGTCCACTCCGAGCACCTCCCTATCATCGAGGCCATTGCCGTACGTGACAGCGAAGCAGCACACACAGCTATGACCGAGCACATCACCGCAACCGGCCGTCTTCTACTCGAGCAGGCGGTGAGCAAGAAGCATCCCGAATACTCAGAGGACGAATTATCGACCGCAATCGAAGAGATCTGGCAACAGCAAGTCGCACAGTTTTAAAGCAGGTCACACACTAGGACTGAGAGGGCAGTACATAAAGCGGGCGCCCGTGGATTGCTCCACGGGCGCCCGCTTCCAGCGTTAAGGACCTAGTGCTTGGTGCTCTGCGGCTTCGGGCGATAAGTCAGCACGAACGCGCAGACAGCACAGAGTGTGGCACAGCTGTAGGTAACCGGAGCAAGCCAATTCTCCACTCCGGAAACCACGTCGCCACTACCAATGACGATGCCGAAGGTCTGGGTGAGAATGATGCACACGCCGCCGATAAGAAACAGCGCCATGAATACGAAGAACAGCACTTGAAATGCGCTAAAGACCATTTTCATTTTTGGTTTCCCTTTCTTACTGAGCGACGTAGATGGGCAACCAACCCATTCCGATGAGCCAGGACAACGCGATCATCGGCAACACAAAATAAACAATGAGCGGCACGAACATCTTCGGCGGATTAGCATCCGCCATAGCTGCCGAGAGATAAATGGGTGCGCCAACCGGCGGGGAGGCTCCCTCAGTGGAGGTACACAGCAGGATGGCGACAATGGCAACAGTCGGGTCGAGCCCCACAGCTATTAAAGCCGCCATAGCTGGCGCACCGATAGCCGCCGCAGTTGCAGTCGAAGACAGTGGCGTGGCGACGAGGACTGCAAGGACGCCGACGACAATAAGCATGAGCCAGCGCGGCAGACTCATCGAGTCAAGTAGGCCAGACAGCTGCGGTCCGACGCCGAGTTCCTCCATAATCTTCGCTGCAGCCAAGGCAGCAAAGAGGGAAATTCCTACCGTGGCGAACTGATGCGCGTCCTGCTTAAGCTGAATACGGAAATGCTCGTTGTTGTTACGGATATGTTTCGCACCTTCGAGAAGCGCGATGAGCGTAATAAGAATCGGCACCCACACGATGATCGAGATCGACTTCACAGCTTCCTTGCCCAATTGGGACGTGAGGTAACCGGCAACCGGGCCGATCGTGAGAATGACGGGGATGATGATGCCCAAGAAGATAGACGGCGAGCGCCAGCCTTCCTTCATCGCCTGCGCGAATGACTTGAGGTCTTCACGCGGAGTGGCCGCGATCTTATCGGTACGAGTCCACAAGAACACGACCGCCAAACGGTAAAGGACCGCGTAGGCGCCACCACATGCTAGAGCGACATAGACGCTTGAAGCCGATGCACCAGTAGCTGCTGGCAGCGCCAGGATGATAAACATCGTAGAGTTCGGCGGCAACGCGACGCCGAGTCCGGAGTTGCCAGCGACGAGCGTCGCGGCGCGTTCCGAAGACCACCCAGCACGCTTCATCCATGGGATAGTCACCGAGCCAACCGTTGCAGAGTTTCCAGCGGTTGAACCAGCAATAAGGCCAATCATCGCAGAACCCAGTGTCGAGACGTACGCAGCGCCGCCACGCAACCGACCGAAGATGGAGTTCAAAATTTCAATGAGACGGTCGATGAGACCCGTCGACTGCACGACAATGCCCATGAACACGAAAGCCATACCTGCGAACGTGACCTCTGATTGCGCCGCACCAAAAACTGCTTTGCCCAGCATCGCGGGGGCATGGGTGCCGCCCAGCAATGCCGTGGCAATGAGGGCTACGACCAGAGACTCCGAAATCTCGCGCTTAAGGGCGGTGTTCATAATCACCGTCACCGCGATAAAGACCACAAGGGCTGCGATGCCCATATGCGCCTCCTTATAGTGCTCCAATTAAGTGATACGAGTCACCGTAGCATGTTACACGTCACACGTTTAAAGTTTGCTAATTTTCAAACACCCCCGAATACCCCACTTCTTCGGTGCTAAACCACGAAGAATGCACGGGTTCCCCTCCATCAGTGACTGAAAACAAAGAAAGCCGGGGCGGCGCAACCACACCCCGGCACAATAGATACAGAAACTAAATCTGATGCTCCCCACTCAACAATTGCTCCACCGATTTGGCGCCACCGGCGGCGGCAAACTCGGCACGGGCGGCATCGAGAAGCTCCGGGTCTGCCAGAACGTCGAAGGCGGTCTGGGCGAGCCCCACGGCGGCATCGGCAGCGGCGGTGCGGGCGTTGTCGCTGATAGACCATTCGCGGAAGGCTTCGGTATGCAGGACGACATCGTCGGGCGAGACCTTGATAACGGGGTGGATACCGGGCACAAGGTGCGAGATGTTGCCAAAATCCGTGGACGCAGCGAGGGTCTCCGGAACGACGCCGGCAGGCAAGGCAACACGGCCGCGCAGGGACTGCGTGCGCGCCCACCGCTGTGCGAGGACCTCGTTGTTGCGCACCGGCAGCGACATGGGATTGAGGTCCCACTCGACGCGGTAGCCGCAGCCGGACATGAGTGCGGCACCATGCATGATGTCGTCGACGCGGCGGGACAAATCGAGGAGGGTTTCCACCTCGCCCGAGCGCACGTAGAGGTTGAGCGAGGCATGTCGCGGGATGACGTTGGGTGAATCGCCGCCGTCCTCGATAATCGCGTGGAGCCTATCCCCCGGCGGCATCTGTTGGCGCAAAAGTCCCAGGCCCTGGTATGCGAGTGTTGCAGCATCGAGCGCGTTGCGCCCCATGAATGGGCTTGCGGAGGCGTGCGCGGGCACGCCCTCAAACGTGATGGTGGCGCTGCGACGTCCCAGCCACACGTGTGAGGCGATGTCATAGCCGAAGCCGTGGACCATCATCGCGCAATCGACGCCGTCAAGGGCGCCGCCGCGAATCATGTATTCCTTCCCCGTATGCCCCTCTTCGGCCGGGGTCCCCAGCACGACGATGCGCCCCGCGGGCACCGTCTCTATCCGCTGCAGCGCCGCAGTGAGCGCGAGAAACGCGCCCACGCCCGCGGCCGCAATGATGTTGTGGCCGCACGCATGACCGATGCCAGGCAGAGCATCGTACTCAGCGAGGATAGCGACGGTGGGGTGCTTACTTTCGTCGAAATCGGGGCTTTGCCAGGACGCTTCAAAGGCGGTCCCGACGCCGTAGGCACCGCGCGTGACGGTGAAGCCGCGTTCTTCGATAATGTCCGCGAGCAGGGCGGAGCTGCGGTATTCCTCGAAGGCGGTCTCCGGATGTGCGTGAAGATCCGCCACGATGTGGTTGAGGGTGTCCGTGAGGTCCTCCACGCACTTTTCGATGAGATCCCACGCTGCAGTGGGTGCGGTGGGGGCGACGACGGCCTCAATGACGCGCTCGATATCGCCCTCAAGCTGGCGATGCATCGCGTCGAGGTACGCCGTCGACGGCACAGTGGGATGTTCTTCAGGTGAATCAGCCATGCATTATCCCTCGATCATAATTCCGTTGCCCGGCCCCAGCGGCAGGTCCGCGTAGAACCAGATGGCGAGCAGGATGACCCATGCCGTGAAGAACGGGATGACGAAAGGAATAAGACGCGACATCAGCGTGCCCAGGCCCGCCTTCGGTTCGTAGCGCTGGAGCAGGCCCAGCATAACAATCATGTACGGGTTAAGCGGGGTGATGATCTGCGTCGCGGAGTCACCCACGCGGAACGCGGCCTGAATGAAGGCCGGCTCATAGCCCAGCAGCGCAAACATCGGGACGAAGACCGAGGCCATGAGCGTCCACATGGACGAACCTGAGATGATGAGCAGGTTGAGCAGCGAGGCCAGCACGATGAACGCGAGGACTGCCGGGAAGCCGGTGAGCCCGATGGATTCGAGGAAGGCCGCGCCATGGACCGCCGTGAAGGTACCGATGCCGGTCCATGCGAAGAGCGCGACGAACTGGCCAAGGATGAACGCGAGGACGAGGAAGGACAACATGTCCTTGAGCGAGCCAATCATCATGTCCACGACGTCCTTGACGTTCTTCACCGTGCCCACGATGCGGCCGTAGACGATGCCCATGACGAGGAAGTAGAGGAAGACGATGAAGACAATGGAGCTCAGCAGCGGCGACTTGGGCAAGTAACCGCCCGTCTCGTTGCGCCACGGGGAGTCCGGGATGAGCGCTGCGAAGAGGATAACCGCGGTGACGATGACGGCCGCGAGGACCGAGAAGATGAGGCCACGCATTTCCTTCTTGGACAGTTCGGCACTGAGCTCTTCGCCGTTCTCGTCGCGGTCGCCGCGCTTGGCGGCCTCCTCCAGGTTGATGTGCTCCTCGGTGGGGACCTCCTGCTGCCACATGCGCTTCTCAATGACCTTGTCGATGATGAAGCCGGCCACGATGCCGAGGACAATCGAGCTCGTGATGTTGAAGAAGTAGTTACTCACCGCGTTGACGTCCGCGAACTGAAAATTCGGCAGCGTCTGCATGACGGCGTTGGTGATTCCGGCGAAGAGGGCATCCAAACTCGTGGGCACGAGTGCTGTGGAGTAGCCCGCGCCGACGGCCGCAAAACCGCCGATGAGACCCGCGACCGGGTGGCGGCCCGCCGCCTTAAAGACCATCGCGGCGAGCGGCGGCACGACGACGAACGCGGCATCCGCCATGACGGACGCAGTGACGCCGATGACGCCGACCGCGTACGGCAGCAGCGTGGGATGCGCCGAGCCGAAGAGCTTGCGAATGAGCGCGGAGAGCATTCCGGAGCGCTCCGCCACGCCGACGGCCAGCAGGATGGGAAGCACCGTGAGCAGTGGCGGGAAACCAATGTAGTTCTCACCCAGCGTCGTGGTGAACCACGCCATGCCTTCGCCCGTAAACAGGCCCTTGATGGCCAGTTCCTCATCGCTGCCCGGAACCATGACTTTCGTGCCATTCCACGCGAGGATAGACGAGGCTACCGCCGTGATGACGTAGAGAATGAGGAAGATAGTAAACGGCTCGGGCAGCTTGTTGCCTACTGCTTCCACGCCGTTGAGGAATGTATCGAGCCAGCCGCCCGATTGTCGTTGCGCGGCGGCCTTCTTCTAGGAACGGTCCTCGGCGCGCGGCGCACCTTCGGATGTCGGTGTTGCCATGGCTGGCTCCTTACATTCAGAGTCAATGACGTGACGGTAGAGACGAACTTCTTTCAGTGTGATACAAGTTACTCACTATGTGCGTGACTATAACCGACATCACGCCGAAGTGCGCGAATTCTGCGAAGTTCCTCTCCCCCATCACATCGCCCAATCCTCCCTGCCCGCACGTCAGTAGTTCCACGAAGGAAGGAGAACACTTCAGTAGAAGGAGTACGTCATGACATTTCAGTGGGGCACCAAGGATAAGGTCGCGTTGCTGGATTATGCGGAGGATGCGGTGACGGGGGCATCGGAAAGCTTGAGCGACGTGGAGCGTGGACAGCGTCGCGCCATCGGGAAACTCCATATCCCGATAGATAGTTTGGGTGAAAGGTGTGCCCCAGTGTGGAGAGGCATCCGTGTCGAGGGCAACGCGCAGCGCGTACGACATGGCTACACATTGTGCGGTAGATGGCCCCTCAAAAAGGCCATAGCCGCAGGTCGCGCTCTTCGCGGAGAAAAGCGCAACCTGCGGCTATGTCCAACCTCAATGGACCAAGTAGCGACTAGGAACTACCGGCTCGCGACTTCCAGCAGCTCCAGCACATGCTGGTACTCGTGTCCAGTCGCACGCGACAGACCGAGCTCGCAGGTGCGGTTGAGCGAGGCGTGGTGCGCGGAGTCGATCTCCGCGACCTCCTTCGCCTCATCGCGCGTCGCCGAGGCGGTGAGCTCCGGGTGGAGCATGCCGCGGTCGCCGGCGTAGCCACAGCAGTTCCAGTCGGCGGGGATGTGGACCTCACGGGCGGCGGCCTTGGCGACGGTCTCGAGGTCACCGATGATGTCGAGGTGCTTCGAGGAGCACGTCGGGTGCAGCGTAATCGAGGAGACCTTGTGCTTGACCTCGAGGGTGGGCAGGATGTGCTCGACCGTAAAGGCCACGGCATCGATGACGGTAAGGCCCGCGGCTTCGGCCATGGCCTTGAAGCCTTCGGAGCAGGAGGAGGCATCGGAAAGCACGGGCAAACGGCCGTGATCCGTGGCGGCCATGAGGGAGGCTTGGACGCGCTTTTCCATGATCGCGTGGCCCGTCTTCATACCCTTCGAGGTCCACGGGGTGCCACAGCAGAGCGCATCGATGTCCTTGGGCACGCGGAGGCTCACGCCGGCACGCTCGGCGAGGGCCACAAAGGCATCGGTAGCGCCGACGCCCGAGCCAGACGGGCCGAACATGGTGTTGACGCAGGCCGGAACGTAGACGGCAATGGGCTCGCCCGGCGCGCCGACATGCTCACCCAGACGCGAGCGCAGCTTGCCGCCCTTGCCCAGCTCCGGCTGGTACTCGGGCATGATGTCCTCGCCCACCAAGGCACGTGCGACATCGGTGACCTTTTGTACCAGGCCAGTAGGCAGGACGTTGACGCCGGTCAAGGCTGCCGATGCCACCGTGGGCACCGCCGGCCACGCCTTCGCCGCCCCAGCCCACACGGCACGGGTAACTTCTTGCTTGGCGCCGGTGCGCTGGGAGCGCAGCTTCTTCACGAACTTGCCGGTGTCGATGCCCACGGGGCAGGCGGTAACGCACATGGAGTCGACCGCACAGGTGTCGATGCCCTGGTACTCGTAGGCCTCGGCGAGCTCCTTGGCATCCTCTTCGCGGCCTTCGGCGCGGGCCTTGGCCATGGCGCGGCGCACGACGATGCGCTGGCGCGGAGTCATGGTGAGGTTGCGCGACGGACAGACCGGCTCGCAGTAGCCGCACTCGACGCAACGGTCGATGTCGATTTCGACCTCATGGTTGAGCTTGATGTTGCGGATGTGGGCCTCCGGGTCATCGTCGATGATGACGCCCGGGTTCATGGTGCCGCGCGGGTCAGCGGCGCGCTTAAGTTCCAAGTGGACGTCGTAGAGTTCGTCACCGTACTGGCGGCGCACATACGGTGCCATGGCGCGGCCGGTGCCGTGCTCGGCCTTGAGGTTGCCGCCAGCGGCGAGGATGAGGTCGACCATGCCCTCGTTGAAGTTGTTGTAGCGGCCCAGTGCCTCGTCGCCCTCAAAGCGGTCCGTGAGCAGGAAGTGGATATTGCCGTCCTTGGCGTGGCCGAAGATGACGGCGTCGTCGTAGCCGTACTTTTTGAACAGCTCTTGGAGAGACTCACACGTCGGCGCAAGATCCGGAACTGGCACCACGACGTCCTCGAGCAGCGCCGTCGTGCCGGACTTACGAGCGCCGGCGACGGAGGCGTAGAGGCCGTTGCGGAAGGCCCATGCCACCGCGCGGTCCACGCGGTCCTGGGAGAACTCCGCCGGTGCGCGCAGCGGCAGCTCACGCAGGAGCGCCGAGCCCTTGTCCTGGAGGCAGCGTAGTTCCTCTTCCTCGTTGGCGTGATACTCGATGAGCAGCGCGGCCTGCTTGTCCACGTCGAAGCCCGTGATCGCCGCAGGCACGCCCTTCAATTCCTGGCCCACGCGGATAGACGAGGAGTCCATGAGCTCCAGCGTCGCAGCGCCAGAATCCAGCAGGTCCGGCAGTGCGCGCGTCGCGGAATCCAGGTCGTCGAAGACCGCGACCGTGGTGGTGGCGAATTTGGAAATGGGCACGGTGCGGAAGACAGCCTCGGCGACGAAGGCGAGGGTTCCCTCGGAGCCGATGAGCAGGTGTTCGAAGAGCTTGACCGGATCCTCAAAGTCGAGGAAGGAGTTGAGACCGTAGCCCATCGTGTTCTTCAGCCCGAAGTGGCGGCGGATGATGTCCACGGACTCCGGGTTGTCGTTGACCCGGCGGCGCAGGCGCTCCAGCGTCTCCACGAGCTCCGGCTCCTGGGCCTTGAACTGCGCGTTGGCGTCCTTGTCCGCGGTATTGATCATCGTGCCGGACGGCAATATGAACGTCATGGATTCGAGCGTGCGGTACGTGTTGAATTCGGTGCCACACGCCATGCCGGACGAGTTATTCGCGACGACGCCGCCAATGGTCGCAGCCGAGCTCGAGGCCGGGTCCGGTCCAAGCTTGTAGCCCCACAGCTGCAGGCGCGCATTGACTTGGCGGACTGTCGCGCCCGGCTGCACGCGCACGCGCTTGCCTTGGTCGAGGACCTCGATGTCTTTAAAGTGGCGGCGGGTATCGACCAGAATGCCGTCACCCGAGGCCTGGCCGGCCAGCGAAGTGCCGCCGGAGCGCAGCGTCACCGGCTTGCCATCGCGCGCGGCGGCTTTGAACACCGCGGCGACCTCGGCCGCGTCTTTCGCGACGACGACGGCCTCCGGCATTTGATAGTAGTGGGACGCATCCGAGGCGTACTTCACGCGCTCCACGAGCTGCGTGCGAACATCCTGGGCGGGCAGGGACTTATCCAAAACAGGCGTGGTCATATGCTTCATCGTAGAAGCTCAAACCTGCTTTAACGATGAAGTATTGCCTTAGTTTTACCCCGCATAGGGGCGCTGCCACAGGGCCGCTTGTGGCCTTCTGGGTCTAGCCCAGCCCCTGCAGCGCGGCTGTATCGTGTGCACCGCCAAGCTAACCATCACTGTGGTCGAACACCGACCACATCTGGGTGCGCTCCCGGATCGTGACCATGACCGGAAACCTCGCGGCCGCGTGGGGAACACCTCGACGATTTCGAAGGCATCGAATACTCCCGCGTCGAGGTCACCGCCCGCACGGAGCACGGCCCAGTGGCACCATGGGAATATGCACTCGCCTAGCCTTATTGTCCTCGCCACCTTCGCCGCCCCGCTTAGCGATGCCCCCGGCCAAGCCTTTAGCCGTTGCTACAACCCCGCCCCGGCGTATCCGGCTAACCGCCGAGCCGCACTGACCGGGCAATATCCGCAGCGAGAAGCGACGAAGCGAATCACCGACGTATTCGCCGAGGCTGGCTGGACCGTCACCGAGGATCCCACCGCGCAACACGCTGGGCCCACATTCCTCTTGTTGGAAGAACCCGACCCCGCGATTCTCACAGACCTGCTCGACACGAACCCACAGTGCGTGCTGGCAGCCGTGACGCTCACAGGCGACCACACGACGATGTCGTTGCACTGGCCTGGCGTTGTCGAAGATGGCGACTGCGCCGAGCTCGTCTCGCCCCTTGATCTGGCACCGACGCTCGCGGCCATCGCCGGACTCGACGTGCGCCCTAACGCGCGCCTGTCCTTCGACGGACTCAACCTCGTGCCCGTCCTGCGCTACGGCGCGGCGGGACACGCGGCCCTGTTCTTTGACAACGGCATCCGCACCATCGACGCCTCTCTCATCGACGGCGAGGCCCACCCCGAAAGCCTGCGCGCGGCGCTCCAGGACGAATGGGACACCTGGCGCGGCTTTATGGGGTTCGGACCGCTGCAGTAGCGAGATGACAGTGCCTAGATGGCCGGGCCCTCGGGGATGATCCACCACATGAGGGCGTAGGCCAACACTCCGGAGAACCCCATGAGGGTCAGCACGATGAAGATGATGCGAACCACAGCGGGGTCAACGTTGTAGGTCTCCGCGATGCCGCCGCAAACGCCTGCGACGTAGCGGTCGGTCGTCGAACGAGTAAGTCGGTTGTTCATGGTGGTCTCCTTGCTGGTCGTCGTGTCTAGTGTTGTCTGACACTTTTTATTCAACTCGAAGTAGAAGCCCTGCGCATCCGGGTTTACCCTGATTTCCAGCCTCACCTGTGCTCGCCACAATTGCCGCCTCGTGTCCGTGCGACACGCTACGCTGGTGCCCAACGTAATTTATCTGTTGAAAGGACCCTCATGACCCGTGCACACGGCCTGCCTGCCCCTTCCCCCACCTCGTACGCGGTGGTGACCGGCGCCTCCCAGGGCATCGGCAAGGCAATGGCCACGGACCTGGCCAAGATGGGCTACAACACGATCCTCGTCGCGCGCCGCGAGGCCGTACTGGAATCCATCGCAGCCGAGCTGCGCGGCTTCGGCGTGGAGTCTGAGGCGTTTGCCGCCGATCTTTCCGATGCCGCCGATGTCGACCGCCTCATTGCCCGCATGGGCGAGCTCGAGGTCACCATCCTTATCAACTCCGCGGGCATCGCCAGCTTCGGCAAATTCATGGACCAGGACTGGGACTACGAGACCAAGCAGTTCGCGCTCAACGGCACAGCCGTCCACCGGCTCACCCGCGCAGCGCTCGAGCAGATGCTGCCGCGCCGCCGCGGTGCCATCTGCAACGTCGGCTCGGCGGCCGGCAACGTCTCCATTCCCAACAACGCGACGTACGTGTTTACCAAGGCCGGCGTCAACGCGTTTACAGAAGCACTGCACTACGAGCTCAAGGACACCGGCGTGACCTGCACGCTGCTGGCGCCGGGACCCGTGCGCGACGCCGTCGTTCCCGAGGAAGAGCAGTCCATCGTGGACAAGGTCGTGCCGGACTTCCTGTGGACCACGTACGAGTCCTGCTCGGCCGAAACGTTGAAAGCCATGGCGCGCAACCAGCGCCGCGTGGTCCCCGGCCCGTTGTCGAAGCTCATGAACCTGGCCGGCCAGGTCGTGCCCACGCCTATCGCCGCGCCGGTCATCGGCAGTTTCTACGCGAAAATGGCTTAAGGACGACTACTCCCCGCGGCGCTGGGGGCGCGGCGGGGAGTAGAACGGGGGCATCGGCAAGCTAGACGTTTTCGGGGGCCGTGCGCTCGGTGGCGCGCACGTCCGCTGCGAACCCTTCGCGCGCGGCCTTGCGCTCGGTCCAGAAGCCCGCATTCTTGATGCCCAGCGCCTCCGGATCGAACTGCGGATCGAGCCCCTGCTTCTTCTGCGCGCTGTAGTCCTTGAGAGCCTTGAGGGCCGGGACCTGCAGGAAGAGAATGGCCACGATGTTCAGCCACGCGGTAGCGCCGACTCCGATGTCGCCCAGCGCCCAGGCCGCGCCCGGCGTCGTGGATGCACCGATGACCACCGAGACGATGATGAGCACGCGCAACAGCCACACGAGCGCGCGGCGGGCGGTGCGGTTCTTCACCCAGCGATTGAAGTAGGTCAGGTTGGTCTCTGCCATGTAGTAGTACGCAAGCACCGTTGTAAAGGCGAAGAATGCGATAGCGATGGCGACGAAGGTCGGGCCCACGCCGTGGAAGGCAGAGCTCATGCCCTCCTGCACGAAGCCAGGGCCGACGGGAATGCCCTCTGCCAACGAGCCTGCGTAGCGCACCGGGCCGTCCTCGGATTCGCCCTCGAAGACCTTGTACATGTCGGTCGAGATGATGATGAACGCGGTCGCAGAACACACGAAGAGCGTGTCGATGTAGACCGCAAAGGCCTGGACGAAACCTTGCTTCGCCGGGTGGGAAACCTCAGCTGCGGCGGCAGACTGCGGGCCGGTGCCCTGGCCGGCTTCGTTGGAGTAAATACCGCGCTTAACACCCCACATAATCGCCACGCCGAGCATGCCGGAGAAGCCAGCTTCCATGTTGAATGCGGAGCGGAAGATCAGCCCGAAGACGTGCGGGATGTCGGAGAAGTTCATGAACAGGATGACCACGGCGATGATAATGTACGCCGCCGCCATAAACGGCACGACAACGGAGGCGAAGTTGGCAATGCGCTTCACGCCACCGATGATGATGATGGCGAGGATGCTGGCAAGGACCACCGCAGACCACGTGAAGTCGATGCCCCACGCATTGTTGACCGCTGCCGCCACGCCGTTGGCCTGGATTCCCGGCAGGAAGTAGCTGGTGGCGAGAATCATTGAGATCGCGAACACGACGCCATAGATGAGCATGAATGGAGCAGCCTTGGTGTGGCTGTACGCCTTTTCGATGTAGTACGCCGGACCACCGCGGTATTCGCCGGTATCGCGGTCCTGTTCCTTATAAATCTGCGCGAGCGTACATTCCACGAAGGACGTCGCCGAGCCGAGCAGCGCCACCGCCCACATCCAGAACACGGCTCCTGGCCCACCAAAGGCGATAGCCGTGGCCACGCCGGCGATATTGCCCACGCCGACGCGCCCAGCCAGCGAGATCATCAACGACTGGAATGATGAGACACCGTTTTCGGATTTCTCGCCGTGGACGAGCTGGCGCAACATGTCCGGGATACACCGGATCTGCAGGAATTTCGTGACGAGGGTGAAGTAAATGCCAGCCCCCAAGCAAAGGAAGACGAGTGCTGGCGACCAAATAATTGAATTGAGTGAGTCTAAAAACGCTGACATTGCGGGCTCCTACTCAAGTGAGTCCTCATCCAGAGAAGGGCGATGAGTTGATAACGATAATGCACCAACAGTTAAGAAAAAGTGAGCTAGATAACGAATTTTCTCGTACATGTTTCACTCCGCAATATGCGATTAGTTGTGATATGCAGCACGTTTGGACTCAGGCTGCGTCGAAAACGTTGAACACAACGCCCCGCTTTGGGGGTAAGACACGAGGGCTACAATGGTTGCCATGACTCAAGCTGACATCGCCCCCAAGCATGACCGCCTCGTGTGGATTGACCTCGAGATGACAGGCCTGGATACTTCCCGCCACGTCATCGTGGAGGTCGCCGCCATCATCACCGACGGCAACCTCAACGTGGTGGGCGAAGGCTTGGACCTCGTCGTTCACGCCACCGAGGAAGAACTGGCCGAGATGGATGACTTCGTCACCAATATGCACTCCTCCAATGGGCTGCTCGACGAAATCCGCGCCTCCACCGTGTCCGTGCACGAGGCCGAAAATGCTGTACTGGCCCTTATCGCTGAGCACTGCGATCCGGAGCATCCCGCGCCTTTGGCCGGCAACTCCATCGCCACGGACCGCACGTTCATCCGCGCCTACATGCCGCGCCTTGACGCCGCCCTGCACTACCGCATGATCGACGTCTCCACTATCAAGGAGCTCTCGCGCCGCTGGTTCCCCAAGGCGTACTACCACCAGCCAGAAAAGGGCATGGCCCACCGCGCGCTGGCCGACATCATCGAGTCCATCCGCGAGCTCGACTACTACCGCCGCAGCGTCTTCGTTCCAGGCGAAGGCCCCGACTCCGATGAGGCGCTCGCCGCGCAGGAAGAGTCTGTGGCCGTCTACCAGGCGTTTTTGTAATTTAGCGCCTGTGGGTTAATCTACTCATTGCTGCTTTTGAGTAGCGATGGTGGCTGTAGTTCAGCTGGTAGAGCACCAGGTTGTGATCCTGGGTGTCGCGGGTTCGAGCCCCGTCAGCCACCCCAAAGTCTAAAAGCTCCGAACCTCAGGGTTCGGAGCTTTTGTCGTCCGCCTAGCTAATGAACCGGCGGCGCATCCCATGGATCGAAATGCGTAATATTGTTCCAGAGTCGGTGCCAGCGCCCCACAAACGAATGCCAAGCTGAGGATAAATTCGGTTTACGGGCAGTGGCTATTTGCTCAATGACATAACTCGGATGGTGAGTAACGCACATCCCGCTGTAGCGCAGCGTAAGCCAGCCACGTAGAACGGCGTCATTGTTCTTCCACCGGTCGCGCACAAAAGGCTTCTTGTCGATATGAAACTCATAGCCGTCAATCTCCACCGCAATCCTCTCCTTCGGGAGGACAATGTCCCAACGGTAGGGCCCGATGATGAAATTGGACTCGACATGGAATCCTTTCTCTTTCAATGCTCGAGCCACGGTGCGCTCGGGTACGGAATCGGCCCCGATCGCAGCCTGCACAAGCAACCTTCGCGTGCGGTGCGGAAGTTTGGGGACGTCCTGAAGCTCGGTATCGAGGAATTCTTTGCCGTTCCTACCCGAATACCGGTGTTCAAGGAGCTGCACGGCCCGCTCATCGTCGGCAAGGTGTTCAATGACCTGCGCAGGACACACGACGCGCAGGCCGTTCACGTTCACCACGGCTGCACCTTTACGCCGACGAACGTTCCACCACATAGACCGCGGCATGGAACTAGGCACAGCTATCTCCAGCGGAAAGGTGAGCTCTTCACCCAAGAAGACCTGCACTGCAGTCTCTCCGGTCAGCGCCGCCCGCGGCCACCGAGTGCTCACGATAGCCCAGAGCTCGTGTGCCGTCGGCCGCCTGGTGACGTACAAGCCGTGACAGATTTTGATGACGTGATTCTTCTGCGCTGCCGCTCTCAATTCCCGCGGACTCGCACCGGTCGCGACGAGATCCCCCATGGAACTCTCCCCCCTTCATTCCTTGTTGCCCACAGATTAGCGGACAATCCCACCTCGCGCAGGGCAGAAGTTTTCTCGTCCCTGCTTCCGGCACGAGGGGCGCGGGGAGGACAAACGGGACAAGAAAAGACAGTCGCTGGAGACCGCCGGACCTCCGCAGGATGCAAACGCCTGCCTGTGGGGTTTCCTTGTCCCTACGTCCTGAATGAGGTTCACGGGGAGAGCAAACGGGACAAAAAAAGACGTGCCCGAGGCTGGTCTATGCGAGGTTAGAGCTGTGCGAGGAGTTCCTCACTGCGGGCGCGGCCGGGACGGTCGGGCATGTCACCGGTGACGAGGAATTCGTCGACGCCGAGGGTCTGCGCAATGGCATGGAGGCGGTCGCGGACGACGCGTGGGGTGCCGAAGACGTCGTGGGCTTGGGCTTCGGTGACGCGGCGGCGTTGCTGGGCTGTGAGCATTTCGAGGTCCGGACGCGGATCGAGCGAGGGGAACTCACCTGTAGATAGAGAGAGGGATTTCGCGACGGCCTCAGGAAGGAGAAGCGCGCGGGCATCGTCTTCCGTATCAGCCACCGCGATATTGAGCGAGGAGATCACGTGCGGCGCGTCGAGAACGCCGGGCGCGAAGTTCTCGCGGTAGGCCTTCGCCGCGGCCTCCTGGGTGTGGACGGGCCCGCCCAGGATGACGCCAAGGCCGAAGCGGGCGGCCGTCAAAGCGGAGCGGAAGCCGGCGAGGAGGAAGAGTGAGGGTGTGGGGGCATCGGCAGGCTGGGGCGTGGGAGGAGTGCCGTCCAGGAGGGCGAGGAGCTCGCCGAGGTGGGCCTCAAAGCGCTCCTTGGGGCGCGAGCCGAGGGCCTCGCGGATGGGCGCGGTAAAGCCGACCGAGGAGCCGAGGCCGATGTCGATGCGGCCCGGGTAGAGGGTCTCCAACAGGCGGATTTGCTCCGCGACGATGAAAGGCGCGTGATTGAGCACCATGATGCCACCGGTGCCGACACGAATACGTTGCGTGTGCGCCGCGACGTGGGCAGCAAGCAGCGCGGGCTGGCCCGCGGGAATACCGGGCACGCCGTGGTGCTCAGCTACGAGGAAGCGCTCGAAGCCGAGGCGCTCGACGTGGCGGGCATGACCCACGACGTCCGGAAAGCCCTCGCCGGTCGCACGGTCGGCACGGTCGAGGACAGAGAAACGCATTTACTGCTCCGCGTTACCTGCGGACCACTCGTCCCAGCCCATGTTCCAGTCGCCCAAGCCATCCGTGGCAGGCAGGATGCCACCGGAGGTGTGCTTGACATAGACCACGTCGCCGCGCTTGACGTTATCCAGGTACCACTGAGCGTTTTCCGGGGAGACGTTGATGCAACCGTGCGAGGTGTTCTGGCTTCCCTGTGCCCACACGGACCACGGGGCGGAGTGGACGTAGATGCCCGAGTAGGACAGCTGCGTCGCGTCGTCCACCATGGTCTGGTAGCCGCCGGCGTCGAGAGCCAGGCCGTAGGTGGTGGAGTCCATCATGAGCTGGTCATACTGGTCGCCCACCGTGTACCAACCGTTGGGGGTCACGCGGCCAGGAACCTCGAGGCCCAGGGAGACCGGCATGGTCTTGATGAGCTTCTTGTTCTTCCAGATCTGCATGGTCTTCGTGTTGTCATCGACGATGGAGACCGTGCGGTCACCAATCGTGAAGTTCGTTTCGTTGTCCGCGTCGCCGAAGAGTCCGCCGCCCATGTCGAGGCCGTAGATGTTGGCCTTCACCTTGACCTGCGTGCCCGGCTCCCAGAACTTCTGCGGACGCCAGCGCAGGACCGTGGGGCTCAGCCAGTAGAAAGCGCCATCCACGTGCGGGGAGGTTTCAATCTCGATAGCGTCCTGAACTGCCTGGCGGTCTTGCGGGGCGGACGAGAAATTAAAGCCGATGGTCTGCCCCACGCCCACAGTGGAATCCGGCAGCGGGCTCAGCCCCACGCCCGTCGTATACGCCGGGCTATCCGTGGTGAACGTGATGGTCTTCGACTTGCCATTCTTGTCCTTCGCCGTGACGGTGTAGGTACGGCCGTAGCCGAGGACCTCCGTCGTGGACCAGGTCTGCTTATCTTCGGAGAACTCGCCTTCCACGGCGCCGCCGGATTCATTAGTCATGGTGACCTTAGCGAGGCCGTCGCCTTCGTCCGAGGTCACGGTAGTGGGCTTCGTGACGGAGACGCCCGTCGCATTGTTCTTCACGGAGAACTTAGGCGCTTTCTTAGCAGCCTGTGCAGCCGAGGATGCGGCGGCGTCATGAGCTTCATTGGCCACGGAAGAAACTTCCGCAACGGGGGAGGTGTCTTCGCCGTTACCAGCGGACGAGCAGGCAGCGAGGGAAATAGAGGCAACGGTCAGGGTAGCAATGACCGACAGACGGCGAGGAATTGTCACGGTTCAAGCCTTAAGTGATAAGGGGGCAGACATACGCGCAATATCCTAATGTGAAATTTCTTAAATTGCTAACCCAATTCTCGGAGTGGCGCGGCAGCACAATGGCCCACTGCGCCGCGGCGATCGCCCGCGTTGGCACCGATTTAAATTCGGGCACATCACACCTTTAATCACCGACGGCCACCGGCGTACGGAGCACCTAGAGAGCGCCCCACCGCGAGAGGCCGAGGCACGCTTCCCACATTTTCGCGCTAGACTCGGACGATAGAACAGGGGTAAAAAGCAGTGCCTACCAGGCGATTTTACATCCAAGCCAACGCGGGTTAAAGTTATTTCTCGTTGCACGGCAGGGCGCACAGCCCAGACGGACAACGTGAGCGCCATTAGCTCAATTGGCAGAGCAACTGACTCTTAATCAGTGGGTTCGGGGTTCAAGTCCCTGATGGCGCACAATCTTCCCGCCGGGTTCGCCCGGCGGGATTTTGCGTTTTCCCGCCCGCCCTGAGGGGAGCTCCGCGTCGCTGCGGGACTTACGGCGCTGGCACGTCGTTTTCGGGCGCGTTGCGAGCGATTCTAGGCGAAGATAGGCTCTCACGCGCCCGATATTCGCGTGGGCGTCTCGTAAGGTAAGAGCAGGTCACCGCAGGACACGGAGCCAGGGCTTAATCGCGGACGTCCTCGCCGTTGATGTGATAGTCCTCGGCGTCTGCGAGAGGGACGACGGTGCCATCGGAAAGCTCGCGGTCGGTGAGGGTGCCGTCGGGGTCGATGACGGCGATCTCGTTGCCGCCCTCGCGCAGGCGGCGGAGGCCTTCTTTGAGCATGCGGCGGCCCACGCGGTTGAGGCTGGGGACTTGGGAGATATCGAGGGCCACGCGGCACGCGTCGAGGTCGTAGCCCTGGAGCTCGTAGAGGATGGCCTCGGCGGCGGAGAAGTTGATGTGGCCTTGGAGGTGAATAACGGCGTGGTCCTCGTCTTCCTCTTTGGAGCGGATGGGGTGGGTACCCACGCGGTTGTCCGTGCTCATAAGGTGCAGGCCCATGTCTGAGGAGAGCAGCTTGAAGGCCTCGACGCCGCGCACGGAGTTGCCGGACTCATTGAGACGGGGCGAGAAGGTCGCCACGCCGAGCTGGCCGGGCAGGGTACCCAACAGGCCGCCGGCGACGCCAGACTTGGCGGGAATGCCGACCTCGGCCATCCAGCGGCCGGCGCCGTCGTACATGCCGCAGGAGCTCATCACGGCGAGCGTGAGGCGGCAGACGTCCGCGTCGAGGATCTTGTCGCCCGTCACGGGCTGGCGGCCGCCGTTGGCGAGCGTCGCGGACATGACGGCCAAGTCACGCACGTCCACACGGATGGCGCACTGGTGCGTATACGAGAGGACGGCGTCGTGCGCGTCATCCTTGATGATGTCGTAGTTGCGCAGCATGTGCGCGAGCGAGAGGTTGCGGTCGGCGTGGTTGAGCTCCGAGTCGGCGACACCAGCGTCGACGGAGAGGTCCCGGCCGGCGAGGCGGGAGAAGTACTCGTTGAGGCGCGCGTTGCGGTCCTCGACGGAGGAGTCGACGCCGTTGATGAGCTGATTGACCGCGATGGCGCCCGCGTTGATGAGCGGGTTGACGGGGCGGTAGTCGCGGCCCAGCGAGAGCTCGTTGAAGGCCTCGCCGGAGGGCTCCATGCCCACGACGTCACGCACGGCATCGAGTCCCAGCTCCTGGAGCGCCAGCGCATAGACGAAGGGCTTAGAGATGGACTGAATGGAAAATTCATGCTCCGCATCGCCCGCCGAGTAGACGTGCCCGGTAGACGAGCACAGCGCCACGGCGAGCTTGTTTGGGTCGGCGTTGGCAAGCTCCGGGATGTAGTCAGCGACCTCTCCCCCGTCCTCGTCGCGGACTGACTCGAGAATCTGGCCCAGGTAATACGGAATCGGCGTCTTCATGCCTGCCCAGCATATAGACTTATGCGCCATGAAGAGTGCACTCGTGATTGTCGACGTCCAACATGACTTCTGCCCCGACGGCGCGCTGGGCACCGCCCGCGGCGACGAGATCGCCGAGAAAATCGCTGCTCTGCAGGGCACCTATGACATGGTGGTCACAACCCAGGACTGGCATATCGACCCAGCCGGGCACTTCGCAGACGAGCCAGACTTCATCGACACGTGGCCCGTCCACTGCGTCGCCGGTTCCCCCGGCGCCGAGCTTCACCCGGCGCTCCAGCCTGCCGATGCCGCCTTTAAAAAGGGCGCCTACACCGCGGCGTATTCAGGGTTCGAGGCCGACACGAACGGTGATGGCTCGGGGGTGGGGCTGGAAGCCTGGCTGCGGGAACGGGGCATCGGAAAGCTCGACGTCTGCGGAATTGCGACGGACCATTGTGTGCGCGCCACGGCGCTCGACGCGCTGAAGGCGGGCTTTGAGGTGCGGGTACTGCGGGAGTTGTGCTCGCCGGTGGATGAAAAACGCGGAAACGCCGCCCTCACCGAGTTGGCAGAGGGCGGCGCTGAAGTAATTTAACGCTGCGCGAGGAGCTTCTGCAGCTCCTTGATGTCGTTGGAACGGCGGCGCGAACGGGCAACGCCCAGGGCGATAAGGCCAACGACAGCTACGGCGACGCCGGCGAGGACCTTCTGGGTCTGCGGCTCCTGCAGCTTGCTGGTGGCCTGTACCTTTGCGTCGTTAACGAAGTTCTGCGGCTTCGTGCGGTTCGTCAGCTCGTCCAGGGTGCCGGCCAGCTGGCGGCGGGTGCGCTCGATATCGCGCTGGATGTCATCGGTGCTGCGTGCCATGGTGTACTCCTCAAGTTTCGCCTAAGTTTTTGCTCTCCCCACACTAGCGCACAGCGCGTCTGCGTGCTGTGATAGGCTGCTCACTCCTACGCGGTATGGTGGGATACATGACTGAGAAGAGTACTGAGCAGATTCGACTTTCTGAGGGCGACACCGCCCCCGCCTTTTCCCTGAGCGACGACAAGGGCAACACGGTCTCCTTGTCCGACTTCGCGGGCCAGCGCGTACTCGTCTACTTCTACCCGCGCGCGAATACGCCCGGCTGCACCACCGAGGCCTGCGACTTCCGCGACGCCTTCGAGCAGCTCAACGGTTCTGACGTGGCTATCGTGGGCATCTCCCCTGATAAGCCGGAGGCCCTGGCCAAGTTCCGCGCGGACCACGACCTCAACTTCCCGCTGCTGTCCGATCCGGAGAAGGAGACGCTTACGGCCTACGGCGCGTTTGGAGAGAAGAAGAACTACGGCAAGGTCATCCAGGGCGTTATCCGCTCCACCTTCCTCGTCGAGCCGGATGGCACCATCGGTCTGGCCAAGTACAACGTCAAGGCCACCGGCCACGTCGCGCGTATTCTCAAAGAGCTCGACTAGCGTTTTATGATCAGTTCCTCCGACGCCGAGCTCCTCGTCCCGCGCCGCCGCCCCGCTCAAGCCCGCAGCCGCGCGCGCTTTGAGCGGATCCTCAAAGAGGCGCGCGCGGTGCTCATCGAGGCCGGCTTCGAGTCTTTCACTTTCGACGAGGTCTCCCGGCGCGCCGAAGTACCCATCGGCACGCTCTACCAGTTCTTCGCCAACAAGTACGTGCTCATCTGTGAGCTCGACCGCCAAGACACCGCGGCGAACCTCGAGGAGATCCGTTCCTTTTCGGAGCACGTCCCTGCCCTCCAGTGGCCGGACTTCCTAGACGAGTTCATCGACCACCTCGCGCGCATGTGGCGCGAGGACCCCTCCCGCCGCGCCGTGTGGCACGCCGTCCAATCCACGCCGGCCACCCGTGCTACCGCGGCCGCGACCGAGCGCGAGATGCTCGAGCCCCTCGCCGATATCCTCGCGCCGCTTGCTCCCGATTCCCCCTATGAGCAGCGCATCGAGCTCGCCGGCTTCCTCGTGCACACCGTCGTCTCCTTGCTCAACTACGCCGTTTCTGGCCCAGAGGAAAACTTCGACCACGTCGTCGCGGAGATCAAGCGCATGCTCGTCGCCTACCTCTTTGCGGTCGCTACGAGTTAGCGACAAGCAGCACCGTGGCCGTCGCGTAATCCCCATCATGGCTGATGCTCAGGGACGCAGTCCACTGCCCCAGCGATTCGTCCACGGCGTC
The DNA here is from genome assembly GCF_001563605.1 of Corynebacterium sp. CMW7794. Lineage (NCBI taxonomy): Bacteria > Bacillati > Actinomycetota > Actinomycetes > Mycobacteriales > Corynebacteriaceae > Corynebacterium > Corynebacterium sp. CMW7794. The sequence continues at coordinate 49,033 of NZ_KQ961739.1, read as the reverse complement.
TTTCACTGCGCCGCGCAGCTCAAGGCCGACGCGTCCCCATGCGTCCGCGCGAACTTCGATCTCAGCGAAGTCCACGTCGTCCGGTGCGATGACCGGCGGGCGCCCGTAGAGCGCCTGCGACCAGGCTTTGATGAATGCTTCCTTCGCGGCCCAGCGACCGGCCAGGTGCTCGGCCTGACGCGCCGATCCGCTCCCGAAACGCTGCGTGGCCAGGCGCAGTTCCGCCGCGGAAAACACACCCGTAAATCGCGTGCCCGGCCGCGCGAGTTGCTCCGCAAAACCGGGGATGTGGACGAGGTCTGTGCCGACGGAGAACATGTCTTCAGACTAGCGGGCGAGCTCGTGCTCGAGCACCTCCAGCTCCGCCCCGCCGGACATCCAGCGGGTGAGTTCCTCACGCGTGACATCCTTGCGCGCCGCGTCGAGGACCATCCGCCCCAGGTTGAGCACCACAAAGTGGTCGCCCACCAGGTGCGCGTGGTGTGGGTTGTGCGTAATGAACACAACACCCATCCCGCGATCGCGCGCCGCCGCGATAAACCGCAGCACCATCCCGGATTGCTTCACGCCCAATGCTGCGGTCGGCTCGTCGAGCACAAGGAACTCCGCGCCGAAGTAGATGGCACGTGCAATCGCCACGACCTGGCGTTGGCCGCCGGAGAGCGCCTCCAGGTCCACGCCCACATCCGGCAGATCGATGCCCATCTCCTGAAGCTGCTCCGAGGTAATCCGTCGCATCTCGGCTTCCTTCAGCCGGCCGAAGGCTCCTGTGAGCTCCTGCCCCACAAAGAAATTGCGCCACACCGGCATGGACGGCACGAGCGCCAAGTCCTGGTAGACCGTCGCGATACCGTGGTCGAGGGCGTCTCGCGGGCTGGTGAAAGAAACCTCAGCATCGTCCAGCGCCAACGATCCCGCGGTCGGACGCTGCAAGCCCGACAGAATCTTGATGAGCGTCGACTTACCCGCGCCGTTATCGCCCAGCACGCATGTCACCTGGCCGGACTCCAGCCGCAACGACACATCGGAAAGAGCCTGAAAATTGCCAAACTGCTGCGCGATATCCCGCGCTTCAAAAATTGTCATCTTCCTAGCTCCTCTTCGCCCAGCTCGTAAATCCGGTGTTCGTGAGCACCGCCCACAACAGCATGGCGCCGAGGAAGGCCTTGAACCAGTCCGGGTTCCAGCCGGCGTAGACGATGCCCTGGTTGGTCATGCCGAAGATGAGCGCACCGATCGCCGTGCCCACCGCCGTGCCCCGGCCGCCCGTCATCGCGCAGCCGCCGATGACCGCCGCAATGATGTACAAGAACTCATTGCCGATACCCTGGCCCGCCTGAATGGAGTCGAACGCGAAGAGCGTATGCATGCCCACGAACCACGCCGCGAAGCCGACGAACATGAACAAGATAATCTTCACGCGCTTGACGGGCACGCCCACGGCGCGCGCCGCGTCCGCGTTGCCGCCCACCGCAAAGATCCAGTTGCCGAACTTCGTCTTATAGAGCAAGAAGGACGCCACGGCGACGAAGAAGATCCACCACATCACCGTCGCGCGGATACTCAGTCCACCGATGTGAATCGTGCCCGCAAAGACGACCTGCGCGGACGGAAAGCCTTCCATATCCGCAATCGTCGGCGTCGCCACCTGGCCGGTGACCAGCTTCGTCACCGCCAGGTTCAGGCCTTGGAGCACGAGGAACGCCGCCAGCGTGATGAGGAAGCTCGCGATCTTTGTGCGCACCACGAGGTATCCGTTCAGGGCACCAATCCCCAGCGCCACGAGCAGCGACAGCCCCGCACCGACCCACGAGTTGAGGTGCAGGTTGTAATTGAGCATCGTCGCCACGAGCGCCGAGGTTGTCACCGCGACACCGCTCGACAGGTCAAACTCGTCACCAATCATGAGCAGGCCCACGGCGAGCGCCACAATCCCCAGCGTCGAGCTCGAGTAGAGCACCGTCGAGAACGCCTCGAGCGACCGGAACGCCGGCGCGACTATCATAAACAGCGCGAAGATGACCACCGCGCCGAGCACGCTCGCCATCTCCGGGCGGCGCACCAGCCTTCCGATGCCCCCTCGCTCCCGCACGCGTTCATCCCCCACCGTCTCCGGCGCGGTGATGTCTGCTTCTGTCACGGCGATACTCATCGCAGGCCCTCCTTAGCGGACTCGGCGATAGCGTCGACGTTCTCGGCATCGACGAAACTCGGGCCTGTGTAGACCGGCTGCCCGCCGCCGAGCGTCGAGCCATTGCGCTTTGCCAGCCACAGGGCATCGACTGCCATGTAGCCCTGCATGTACGGCTGCTGGTCCACGGCCCAGGCGACGGTGCCGTCCTGGATGGCACCGACGAGCTCCGCGTTCGTATCAAACGTGGCGATCTTCGCCTGCGAGCCCGCGTCCCTCACCGCGTCCACAGCCCGCAACGCCACCGGGGCCTGCAGCGCCATGACCCAATCAATGCTCTTGTCCTGCGCCAGCTTCGCCTGCAGCGTCGACTGCGCCGCCGTGAGGTCCTGGCCGTTGACGTAGAGCAGCTCCACGTTGGCGCCCGAGCCCTTCTTCACGCCCGCGCAGCGCGCCTCCTGCGAGGAGTTGCCCTGCTCGTGGATGACGCACAGCGTGTGCTTCGCGCCCTCACCCTTGAGCTTCTCGCCAGCCTTCTCACCGGCGACGGACTCGTCTTGGCCGAAGAACGCGCTCATGCCGTACTTTTCGTACTCATCCATGCCCGCGTTCAGGCCCACGGTCGGAATCCCCGCGTCTACGGCCTTCTGCGCGACCGGCCCGATGGCCTGCGCATTCGGCATGGTCACCGCGATACCATCGACGCCCGCGTCAATCGCGGACTGCACGAGGTTCGCCTGGTTCGGCGCCTGCGGGTCCGAAGAGTAGCGCAGCTCGATATTGTCCTTCTGCGCCGCGTCCTCCGCGCCCTTGCGCACGAGGTCCCAGTACGTATCGCCCGGCGCGCCGTGCGAGACCATCGCGACCGTGAGCCGCGGCGTGTCGACACCACCGGCCATTCCAACGCCCGCATCCTTGCGTGGCGCACCACCCGTCGCCGAGCATCCCGCCAACGCCGCGACCGTCACAACGGTCGCCCAAGCCTTCCACATCTTTCTCATTCGAGTATCGTGCCCCACCCCACTCCCCCAGCTCAACCCCGATGACCTGCACCTTTATCGTTCAAGCGCACACCGCCTGCGCTTTTCCTACGCTCTTGTACCCCCATTCGCGGCCCCGTCTCATGACGGCGTGTTCTTTAAAAGATGGGTCGGTTCACTCCTCGCCTGTGCCCGTGCGCATTTTCGCCCAACAAGGCCCTCACACCCTGCCCTCCGCCGTTGATTGCGAAAATCTCCTCCTGCGAGCAACGCGGGAGGAGATTTTCGCAAGGAACAAGACAGTTGCTGCCAAAAATCCTCTCGCCGCATCAACGCGGGAGGAGATTTTCGCAAGGAACTTAAGAGCCCGGCGTGAGCACGCCGTCCACGAGGCGCGCGTTCTCGTCGAGGAGGACGGCAACCTCGCGGTCCTTGACGGCATCGCCGTTGCCACCCAAGTTGCGGTCTACGGGACGCTCGAAGAGAGCGGCCCCGCCGTGCATGGCGGCATCGTAGCGGGCAAGGCCGGCGGCCTCGCGAGCATGAGCGGCCTCCTGCCACTGCGCCGCGGCGTTGCTGCAGGTTTCGGCGAGTGCCGCAAGGAACGCGCCGGGGTGAACGACTGCAATGAGCGCCGAGACGTGGCCGAAGCCCAGGGAGGTCACCAGCCCCGCCTTCGGCGCCGCGGAGCGCAGGTCAAGCGGACGACGCAGCCAGGTGAGGTGGCTGTACTGACGCAGCGCCGGATCCACGCAGTCAAGCGAGCGGTTCGGCGGGAGAATACCCTCGCGCAGGACCTGGGTAAGGCCGACGAGCTGGAAGGCCGCGGCACCACCCTTTGCGTGACCGGTGAGCGACTTCTGCGAGATGACGTACAGCGGGTTGCCCTCCGCGCGGCCCATCGAGGCAGCGATGCGCTCGTGCAGGTCCGACTCGTTCGGGTCGTTCGCGTTCGTCGAGGTATCGTGCTTAGAAATGATGGACACCTCGTCCGGGGTCACGCCGTGCTCGCGCAGCGCCACCGCCAGGCGGGAGTTCACGCCGCCGCGAGCAGCGGAGAGCGCGCCCAGGCCAGGAGCCGGGATGGAGGTGTGCGCACCGTCCGCGAAGGACTCGGCAAACGCGACGACGCCCAGGACCGGCAGGCCGTGTTCCGCGGCGAAGGAGCCGCGGGCCAGCAGCAGAGTGCCGCCACCCTCGGACTCGATGAAACCGCCGCGACGACGGTCGTTCGCACGCGAGAAGTACGTGTGGTCGATGCCTTTGGCGTCCATCTCCGCGGAATCCGCGGTGGCGGCCATGTCGCCGAAGCCGGTGATGCCTTCGATGGAGAGGTCGTCGATACCACCGGCAACCACGAAGTCCGCCTTGCCCAGGCGCAGCTTATCCATGGCCTCCTCGACGGAGACCGCTGCGGTCGCACACGCGGCGACCGGGTGGATCATCTGGCCGTAGCCGCCGACGTAGGACTGCATGACGTGCGCGGCGACGACGTTAGGCAGCGCCTCCTGCAGGATGTCGTTCGGTCGCGATTGCGCGAGCAGTTTGTCCACGTAGAGCGAGCGCAGCGACGCCATGCCTCCCATGCCGGTGCCCTGCGTGGAGGACACGCGCGCCGGGTGGACCATGCTAAGCAGCTCGGCCGGGCTGAAGCCCGCGGAGAGGAACGCGTCGACGGTGCACACAATGTTCCACAGCGCGACGCGATCGAGGTTATCGATCATGTCCGCCGGGATGCCGTAGACAGCCGGGTCGAAGCCCTTCGGCACCTGCCCGCCGACGTAGCGCGACATGGCGACGCGACGCGGCACGCGTACCGGCGAACCCTTCGGGCGGGTGACCTGCCATTCCTCGCCGTCGAAGTACGCGGACGCGCCCTCGACCTCGTCGACGAAGGACTTGGCCGTGGCCTCGTCGGCGACCGCGAACGTCATGTCGCGCTCGAGGTAGATAGTGGTGAGCTCCGGCGCGAGGTTGTCGACCATCGGCATGTGCGGGCCGAAGTCATCGTGGTAGCGGCGGACGCCCACGTTCGCGAGGACCTCATCGTGGAAGCGCTCGTAGATGTCTTCCTCCGCGATGGCCTCGTCGCCGGCCATCCACGTGCGGTTGGTCTCGTCCCACTTGATAAGGCCCGTGGTCCAGGCGAGTTCGAGCACGCCCGCCGCGGTGAGATCGCCGGTGAGCTCGACCTCGTAGCGCGTGCGCGAGGAGCCCACCGGGCCCAGCTCGCCGGCGCCGACGATGACGACCATGTCCTCGAGGTTCGTCGTCACGCCGGAGAAGTCCGGCTGCGTCCACGCGATGGGCTGGCGCGGGCTCGGCAGCGCGCGCACGGTGACTGGCGCAGTGAGAGACTCCGTCTCCGCAGACGCGTCGGCCTTCGCCGCCGCCTGGCGCGCGAGTTCCGGCAGATTGAGGTCTGCGCCGCCCAGGCCGCCGGTGAAGTCCAGCGTGACGGGTGCTTCGAGGGCCTGGGCGCGGGTCTCGGCGTTGGTGCCCTCGCCCACGAGCTTGGCGGCCATCTCCTCGGTGGAGTAGGTGGTCACGCCCTTGGCCTCGACGAGCTCGACCATCGGGTCGTTGCCGCCCATCAGGCCCGTGCCGCGGACCCAGCCGATGTGGGCGTGGGTGATCGAGGTGCGCTCGCCCCAGACGGGCTCGGACTTCCAGCGGGTCACGAGCGCGTCGAGTGCAGCCTTGGCCTCGCCGTAGGCGCCGTCGCCACCGAAGCGGCCGCGGTTCGGGCTGCCCGGCAGGACGACGTGCAGGCGCTGGCCCACGTGGGTGTCGGCGCCAAGCGCGGAGAGACCCGCGATGAGCTTCTCCACGGACCACAGCAGCAGACGCATCTGGGACTCGGCGGCAGCGCCGGCATCGGCGAGGGTGCCCTGGACGCGCGGAGCCGCGAACGGGAAGAGCAGCGTCGGGATGAGCGCCGGCTTAAGCAGCGTGGACTTACCATTGACGGTCGCGGTCTGCTCATGGCCGACCCAGTCGATGAAGGCGTCGAGGTCCGCGAAGGAGCTCAGGTTCGCCGGGGCGACCCACAGTGCGGCGCGGCCGCGGGCGTGGGTCCGGTAGAGCTCCTTGTAGAACTCCAGGCGCTCATGGTTCAGGCGCGAGGTGGTCGCGACGACGGTGGCACCTGCGTGGAGCAGTTCGCCGATGACGCTCGCTGCGATGGAGCGCGGCGAACCGCCGGTGACGACCGCGATATCGTTCGCGTGCTCCAGGGCCACGGTGGTACGCGCGGCGATGGCGTGTTCTTCAAGCCCCAGGTAATCCGCGATCTGTGCAACCTCTTCGCCGGCGCCCGTGACGTCGACCTGGAGCTCCTCGCCGTTCGCGACCCGCGCAAGGTCCTCGCGGGCGGAGGCCCAACGGTCGTCGAGAAGGACGGCCTTGTCAGCATCAAAGGCCGGTGCCACGAGGCGCGGCCAGTCGGAGCCGAGCTCATTGGCCACAAGCTCCGCGAGCTCATCTGGAGCATCGGTAAAGTCCGTGGTGGCCCGCTCGACGCCGAGCTTGGCGAGCAGCGTGCGGGCGGTCTCGATGAGAGCGCCATTCATCTGGCCGGCGAACTCGTCGAGGGCAGCGGAGTCGACAACGCCACCGGCGGCACCGCCGGCAGACGGCATAGCGATGTCGAGGCCGACCTTCTGGCCGGCGGCGCGCACAGCGTCATCGATGAGGTCGTCGAGCGCCGCAGCGTTGGCCGCAGCCGTGGGCAGAGTGGCAAGGTCGCCGCCGCGCAGGGAGGCGCCCTCGCGCGCGCCGAGAACGATCTCGGCGGTCACGCGGTCAACCCAGCCGGAGCCCAGACCCCACGGACCGGTGACGCGTTCCGCAATGTAGGACGGCTTCTTGCCCGCCGGGCCGGTGAGACGACGCAGGGTATCCGCAACCTGGTCGGCGAGCACCGGGCCGAAGGCGGAGTAGCCCTTGGCCATGCCGGCGACGGTCTGCTTGAGGTCGTCGAGCGGGGCATCGGCAGCGCCTTCGATGGCGCCGAGGCCGAACTCGACGCCGAGGTCGAGCAGCAACTGGTTGCGGCGGGAGGACACGCCCTCAACGAGAGCCTCGATGGTATCCGTGGCGCCCATCTGGTCCGGGCGAACCTTGGTCCACACGGCGACGAGCATCTCCACGGCATCGGCGACGCAAAAGGCTTTGTCCGCCGGCGCGGCTGCGCCCGCGGGAGCAGCGGAGACCGGGGCAGGCGCTGCTGCCGGAGCGGCGGCCGGAGCCGAGGTCTCCTCGGCGGGAGCTTCCTCAGTGGGCTCTGCGACGGGAGCAGCGGGGGCATCGGCAGCATCCTCGGCGAAGGCCTTAGGGCGGTCGCGCTCGATGTTGAGGACCTCGATGGTGGACTCCGCATACTGCGGCAGGCGCAGGGTCTGGCCCAGCATGTTGGCGAGCGTCGGCGAGGAACCAACGCCGACCTCGACGAAGCGCTCGACGCCCAGGCCCGTGAGCAGCAGGTCTTGGGTCTCGATCCAGCGCACGGGCGAGGCGAACTGCCAGGCCAGCAGCTCGATGAGAAGGGTGCGACCGAGCTTCACCGGGTCCTCCATGGCGGAGTCGAAGTCCGCGCGGATGCCGGCAAGGATCTCGGATTCCACGACGCTGAGCATGGAATCGACGAACTCGCGAGTGAGCTCGAAGGGGCGCGCGACGAGGTTCGGAATGTAGCGGTCGACGAGGACGTCGAGGTCCACGTCAGCCGGGATGAGCGAGTCGAGGTGCGCGCGGAAGGCCGGAACGCCGTTCAACAGGTGCGAGGAGTGGAACGGCACGTCGATGCCCGGAATCTGGATGAAGGCCCGCGTGCCCGGGGCGCGTCGTTCTGCGTCCTGAGCGAGCGCAGCGAGCCCAGCCTTGGTGCCGGCGACGGCGTACTGGACGCCAGCAATGTTGTAGTTGACGATTTCCAAGAACTCGCCGGTCTGCTCCGCGATGGCGGCGACGTGCGAGAAGACGTCCTCGGCGGAGATGCCCATCTTATTGGGGCGCAGGGCCGCCAGGCCATAGTTGGAGACGCCGTGCTCGTCGCGCTCGACGAGGCGGTGCATGGTGAGACCGCGAGCGTAGACGATGTCAACGACCGCCTCGAGCGAGAGGACCTGCGCGTACGCGGCGAGCGCGTTGTACTCACCCACGGAGTGGCCCGCGAAGAAGGCGGGGTGCTGGAGCACGCCGGCTTCCTCCATCTCCGCGATCTGGGCGCAGCCCAGGGTCGCCATAGCGACCTGCGTGAACTGCGTGAGATAGAGCACGCCGTCCGGGTGAGCGAAGGTCTCCCCTGCCACGACGACTGACTGCGGGTTGGTGCGCACGATCTCCAGGATGGAGAAGCCCAGCTTGGCGCGGGTGTGGCGGTCCGCGCGCTCCCACACGTCGCGGGCCGCAGCCGAGTTGGCGAAGGCGTCCATACCCATGCCCGGGGACTGGATACCCTGGCCCGGGAAACCGTAGAAGGTCACCGGTGCAGCCATCGTGGCGGTACCGATGAGCGCGGGCTCGCCGTCGACGTTGACGGTCACGGTGCGGACCTCGCCGCCGCGGGCCGACAGCGCGGTGCGGGCGACGTCGATGACGAGATGCGCGCCGGGCAGGATGGGGCTGAGCATCTGCGCGTCCCAGGACTCGAGGTGCGTGCCATCGAATCCGGCGGCGAGCTGGGCCACAGCGGAGGTCCACATTCCGTGGACGATAACGCCGGGCAGGCCGGCGAGCTTGGCTGCGGCGTCCGAGACGTGGATCGGGTTGCGGTCGCCCGTGACGACGGCGAACGGGTGCATGGACTCCGGCGCGTCGAGTTCGAGGCGATGACGGTGAGACTTGGTCTTCTCGACAACGGGCTCGCCACCCGCTGTCTTCGGGACTTCGTCCCCGCCCTTGCGACCACGGATGGCGAACTGCTCATCGAGGATGGCAAGGAGTTCGCCATCGGCCTCGATGTCGACCGTGACGGGGACGACACGTCCGAGCTGCGTGTCGGCGACGTCGCCTAGCTTCGCAGTGATGTCGAGCTGCGCGGCGTTCGGGAGCTCGCGGCGCAGCTCCAGGTGGTGGTTCAGGTGGACGAGGTTAAGCAGGCCCTCGACGACGGGCGCGCCATCCGGAGTCTCAGCGGCGGCGATGAGCGCGAAGACGGCCGGCCAGGCCTTGCCGACCAGGATGTCGGCAGCCACGCCGGTCTCGCCGGGCGCGTAGCCAGCGGTGACGTTCTCGTAGGATGCGCGATCCTCGGCGGTTAGCTCCGCCGTCCAGGTTGCGGTGCCCTCCGTCACGGACGGCAGCTTACCGCCGGCGGCGACGCGGGCGAGCTCGCGCATAGAATTCACGGCGTCGATTTCGGTGATCAACGGCGAGGCACCCGGAATGGTGGGCTCGGTGAAGTGAAGGTTGAGCTCCGCGCCCTTGATGGCACCGGCGAGCGGAACCGTCAGAGTCGAGCCGTTGAAGTGCACGCCTTCGACCTCAGCGGTAACACGCAACGGATTGGTCTGCTCGCGGCCGACCCAGTTGACGGAGGGAGCGTCGGCGATGGCGGGGGCCACGGTAGCCGTTTCAGAAACCTGGGCAGCAGCGGCGGCCTCGAAGCGGCCGAGGAGCTCGGCCACCGGCTCGTCGACGCGGGTGATGCCAGCAACGGCGGTGGTGCCCGGAATGATGGAGACGCCATCCGCGTCGTAGCGGTCATCGTGGGCCTGCCACAGGGAATCCTGGCGCCACCAGCGGCGCACGTCCGCGTCGATGACGGGCACGAAGTTAGCGGGCTTGCCGCGCTCGCCGAGCAGAGTGATAAACCAGGCGGCATCGGCAGCCACGAGCGTGAGGTCAAGCTTGTCATCATAGACCGCGCGCAGGTCTGCAACAGCAACGGCCGGGTTGGAGCCGACCGTGACGAGCGCATCGAAGGAACCGTGGTCCGCATCATTGAGGCGGGCCTCCACGCGCGCGACCATCTGGGCGAAGCGGTTGGCCCAAGAGACATCCGCCCACTCACCGCGGTAAGACAGCTCGAGGTAGCGGTTAAGCCACTCCTCGTAGGTCATGGACTCGAGGTCGCCGAAGTAGGGCTTGGCCGTCGTGTTGATGGCGGCGATAATCTCGTCGCGACGGGCGGCGACGGCCTCGGCGTCGCCAGCGACGTCGTCAAGGAGGCGGCCCGCACGGGCCCAGGCGTTATCGATCTCGTGGATATCGGCGCCCAGCTGCGAACGGCCGGACGCGATGCCGCCGCGGGCCTGGCCAGCGCCGGCCCAGCCGTCATTGTCGGTGACGGGCTGCGCGTCGACGAGGGCTTGCTTGACCTGCGGGGACGCGGTGGACTCGAGGGTCGCCATGGCGGCGGTGCCCACCATGATGGCGTCCACCGGCATGTCCGCCATCTCGTGGGCGCCTGCCCACGAACCGGTGAGGTACTCGGCGCCGCGCTCGGGCGTGCCGATGCCGCCGCCCACAGCCAGGATGACATTGTCGCGCTCGCGAATCGTGGCGTAGGTGGCGATGAGGAGCTCATCGAGGTCCTCCCACGAGTGGTGGCCGCCGGCGTGGCCGCCCTCGACCTGCATGATCACAGGCGTCTCCACCGCGTCAGCGATGGCGAGCACCTGCTCGATCTGGCGCACGGTGCCCGGCTTGAAGGCCACCCACGGGAAGTTATCGGCGTGGAGCTGCTCCACGAGCGCGACGGACTCCTCGAGCGGCGGGATGCCGGCGGAGACGATGATGCCGGAAATCGGGGCGCCATTCGCGCGCGCCTTGGGCACCGCGCGCTCGCCGGAGATCTGGCGGCGCCACTGCGAGGCAGAGAGGTACATGGCGTTGAACTGGGCGTTGACCCCCGGCTCGAGGAGCTCTTCTAGGCGCTCGAGATTGGAAACGAGCAACGCATTCGTCGTCTGCCCGCCACCAGCGAGCTCGGCCCAGTGGCCGGCGTTCGCGGCCGCGGCGACGATGGCCGGGTCCACGGTGGACGGGGTCATGCCCGGGAGCATGACCGGCGAGTAGCCGGTGACCTCGGTAAAACGGGTCGACACGCGGAGACCTTCGGTCCCCGGAAGAATACGAGGCGCGAAGCGCTCCCACGAGGACGGCAGCTCCGGCGCGCGACCCGCGTCGAAGAGCGCGGCCTGGCCTGCGGCGGAGTCGACGGCGAGGACGCCCACGCCGCGGCCCGCGACAAGCTCGCGGGTCAGCGATGCGACGCCACCGGCGGGCCCGCACTCGAGGATCCACTTAGCACCGGCCTCGACGGCGCTGGAAACTTCTGCACTCCAGTCCACCGTGTCGGTGAGCACTACACGCGCACCGCGCTCGGCAAGCTGCGCATCCAGACCAAGATCAGATGCCCAGGCCACGACCTGCGTGACCGCGGCCTCCAGCGACGCGTGGTGGTAGGCCGTCTGAATATCGAGCTCAGTGAACTTCGGCGCGAACACGGCGCCACCGCGTTCCTTATTCTCATGCGCCTGGGCAGAGCGCGCCGCGGCCTTCTCCAGCCGTGCGCGCACGGCAGTGTTGTCCGCGCCCACGATGACGAAGTTCTTGTGGCCATTGCGCAGGCCAATCGTCGCGCCAGCGGCCTCGAGCTGCGCGCGGGTCGCACCCTTCACAGAAAGCATCGGGGCGTTGTCCGCCGTACGCAGGAGTCCCTCGGCGCGCGCGGTACGCGTGAGCGCCGCACCAATGAGCTGCGCCAGGGCGATAGCATGCTCCGGCTGCATGGAGCCGTCCGCCACGAAGGTGGCAAGGGTGCCCTGGGAATGGCCCAGTCGTGCTACCGCGCGAGAGATATCCAGGCCCTGCGCCGCAAGCTGCTCCAGCACGGCGATCTGCGTGACGAGGATGCCCGGCGTGGACACGGCCGCGTCGGTCGGGTCGCCCGGCGCCGACTCGCGCGCCCAGGTGAGCGGGTCGAAGCCGTGTGGGAAGAAAGGAGCGAGCTCATCGGCGAGCGGTTCGAGCACGGCAGCCGCCTGCGTGACATAGCCTGCCACCGTGGCGTGCGCGGCGGTCTGCGCACGCAGGGTAGGCAGCCACGCGTAGCCCTGGCCGGAAAACTCCAGCGCAAAGGGCTCCTCGGCCAGGCGCTCGATGAGGGGACGCGCGCCGGCGGGCAGGGTAAATGACTCGGTGTTGATTGAGCTCACGATGGAAAGTGCTCCTCTTGTCCTGCGATCAGTTTTGTCAGTGATACAAATTCAATGACTAAGCATGCCACAAAATCATGAGGGATCCATCATCTTTTGGGTGACACGCGGAAAAACCTCCCGCGCCACCGCCGCGAATTCCCCCTTCCCCAGCTTTCCGATGCCCCCAGGCAACGCGCCCCAGAACTCCTCCCCCGTCACCTGCTCCATCTCCTCAAGATTCAAGCGCGTGGCGAGGTCCAGCTCCTCCGGCAGCGAGCCGCCCACCAGGCCTTTCACCGTTAGTCCGCGGCGGCGGGCCGCCTCGACGGTAAGCTCCGCCGCATTGAGGCTGCCCAACCCCATCGACGTCACGACGACGAGCGGCGCGCCCAGGTCAGCCGCGATATCGGCGAGGGTGAGCTCATCGCCCAGGCGCACGAGCAGACCGCCAGCGCCCTCGACGAGGACGAGACGACCCGGCGCATCGAGCCCCTGAATCCAGGCAACGAGCTCCGCCCGGTCCGGCTCGGCCATGCCCGCCCGGCGCGCGGAGAGGTTCGGCGCGAGCGGCTCGGGGTAGCGCACGAACTCTTTGGTCTCGAGCCCTGTGAGCCGGGCAACGGTGTTCGCATCCCCCTGTCTGTCGGGCTCGCCGGTCTGGATGGGCTTGGCCACAACGACGTCAACACCGTCGCCCGCCGCAACACTCGCCAACGCCGCCGTGGCGATGGTTTTCCCGACGTCCGTATTCGTGCCGGTTACGCAGATAATCATGTCTTCTCCTAGTAGTTCCGCGCCGCGGCACACATGCCGCGGCAGATGGCCTGGACTTCTTCGGACGTCGCGATAAATGGCGGCATGGCGTAGATGAGCCGGCCAAAGGGGCGCAGCCACACACCTTCGTTCACCGTGGCCGCAGTCGCGCGTGTCATGTCGACGTCGCGGTCCATCTCGATCACCCCGATGGCGCCGAGCACCCGCACGTCCGCGACGCCGGGGATCTCCCACGCATCCTGCAACCCACAGCGCAGCCCCTCCTCCACGGCGGAAACCTGCGTACGCCAGTCGCCGTCGAGGATCATCTGCGTCGCTTCGGCCGCCACAGCACACGCGAGCGGATTCGCCATAAACGTCGGCCCATGCATGAGCGCGCGCGGCGCCATACCCTCGGCTACCTTCGCGGTGGCCAGCGTCGCTGCAAGCGTCATGAACCCGCCTGTGAGCGCCTTGCCCAGGCATAAAATATCGGGCACGATACCGGCCGTTTGGGTGGTAAAAAGGTCACCAGCGCGCCCGAAACCGGTAGCGATTTCATCGGCGATGAGCACAATCCCCCGCCGGTCGCAGATTTCCCTCACTCCCGCGACGAGCTCGTGGTCGTGAAAGCGCATGCCGCCCGCGCCCTGCACGACAGGCTCGATAATGACGGCTGCGATCGACTCATCAATAAAGGACTCGAACTCCCGCAGGTACGCGGCGCGCTCCTCGGCCGAGGCACCCCGCACGGGCGGCGCTGGCGCAAAAATCTGACGGGCGAGGATGCCCTCCCACATCGCATGCATGCCGCCTTCCGGGTCGCACACACTCATCGCGCCGAAGGTGTCGCCGTGGTAGCCCGAGCGCCATGTCAAGAACTGTGTGCGCTCCGGATGTCCCATGCCGCGCGCATACTGCAGCGCCATCTTGAGCGCGACCTCCACGCCCACCGAGCCGGAGTCCGAGTAAAAGACCTGCGCGAAGTCCCCGCGCGTGAGCTGCATGAGGTTCTCCGTCAACCGTGCCGCGGGCTCGTGCGTGAGCCCTCCGAACATGACATGGCTCATCCGGTCAATCTGGCCTTTCGCCGCCGCAACGAGCCGCGGATGCGAATGCCCGTGGGCCGCGGCCCACCACGAGCTCATGGCATCGATGAGCCGCCGCCCATTCATGAGTTCCAGGTACACGCCTTCGGTGCGCGCGACGGGCAGAGCCGGCGCACCAGGCACGGCGTAGGGGTGCCACATATGTTTAGAGTCCACGTCAAGGACAAATTGAACACTGTTCAAGTTTTTCATAAAAATAGGTCTACCACACGCCCGAATGGTGCATACTCAATATCCATGACCATAATTGAACGGCGTTCAAGAACGCGTATTCCGCTTACTTTGCCCGCCATCGCCGGTGTGGAAGCCTGGGAACGTTTCAGCTTCTACGGCATGCAGGCACTGCTCGCCTACTACCTCTATTCCACCGCCGCCGAGGGCGGCCTGGGCATGGATCAAGCGCAGGCCACCGCGCTCGTCGGCGCCTACGGTTCCGCGCTCTACCTGTGCACCTACGCCGGCGGCTGGGTAGCAGACCGCCTCCTCGGCGCGGAGAAAACCCTGCTTACCGGCGCAGCCCTCCTCATGGCCGGGCATCTTTCGCTCTCCCTCGTGCCCGGTTACGCCGGACTCATCGCGGGGCTCCTCCCCCTCGCGCTGGGCTCGGGTCTGCTCAAAACCGCAGCGATTACTATCCTCGGCGCCGCGTTCCCGCCTGAGGCAGGCAAGCGCGATGGCGCATTCCAGATCTTCTATCTCGGCATCAACGTCGGCGCGCTCCTAGGCCCCCTGCTCACCGGCTGGCTCGCCGAGTACCACGGATACCACGCAGGTTTTGCCGCGGCGGCCGGACTCATGGCCATCGGCTGCGTCTTTTATCTCTCCCTGCGCCGCCGCGCGCTCGCCTCGCTTGCCGATGCCCCCTTTATCCTCGCCCCCACCTCGCCCATCGCGCCGCGCCGCGCAGTGCTGGCTATCGTTGCTGTCGCAGCCCTTGTCCTCGGTGCCATCGCGCTCCTACCTCCCTCGCGCTTGGCACTCACGCTGCTCATTCTCACGGCGGGCACAGCACTCGCGCTTTTCATGCAGATGCTGCGCTCCCCGCAGGTTGACGCGCCCGAGCGCCGCCGCGTCCTTGCCTTCATTCCGCTCTTCGCGTGCTCCACGGTCTACTGGGCGCTGCAGTCGCAGATCTACGGCGTGCTCGCTGTCTATTCGCGCGAGCGTCTCGACCGCACCATCGGTTCCTTTGAGATCCCGGCCGCATGGACGCAGTCGCTCAACCCGTTCTACATTTTGGTATTCACGCTGCCCCTTGCGGCCATCATGGCGCGCTACCGCATGCCCGCCCGTCGCGTGCTCATGGGCGGCGGGCTTGCGCTCGCCGGCGCCGGAATGTTCCTGCTGCTGCCCTACTCGGGCGGCGGCACCGCGCCGTTTATCGCACTCGCCGGGTGCATCGCCACGATGAGCCTGGGCGAGATGCTCATCGGACCGGTAGGCATGGCAGCCTCAGCGGCGCACGCCCCGCGCGCCTTCGCAACGCGCTTCTCAGCCCTCTACTTCCTCACGATGGCCATCGGCACCGCTCTTACCGGAACGATCTCCACGTTCTATTCGCTCGACCATGAGACGGCGTACATCGTGGCCGTGGGCGCCGTACCCGTCATTCTTGGTCTGGCTGTGGCGCTAGCCCCTCGCGCACGCAGCTAAGCGCCTCATCGACCGGCACGTCGTAGTCCAAGCCCTCGTCGACTCGGCGCTCAAGGCCCTGCTCCGCGAGGTAGTCGTCGAATAACTTATCGATGCTCATGGCTCGTGATCCTACCGCGCGTTAGGATATCTGGGTCATGTCCAAGTCCCCCTACGTCGTCGCCGCGCTCACCGCCGTTCTCATTGCGGTGACGCAGTTCTATCACGCGCCCACGCCGGAGCTGCCCGGCTCTAGCTCTGGTTCTGCCGCCGAGACCAAAGACACCACTGCCGCCACCGACACCACCGTCGAACTCGCCAGTCTCGACGCACTGACCGTCAAGGGTCGCGCGCCGAAGACCGGCTACGAACGCGAGCAGTTCGGTCAGCGCTGGTCGGACGATGTCACCGTCGAGTTCGGCCATAACGGCTGCGATACCCGCAACGACATCCTGCGCCGCGACCTCACAAATGTTGTCATTAAAGACAATACGCACGGGTGCGTGGTGCTCTCCGGCACATTGCACGACCCGTACTCGGGCACGGACATCGCATTCCAACGCGGAAAATCCACGTCCTCGGCAGTACAGATCGACCACGTCGTCCCGCTCGCGGATGCGTGGCAGAAAGGCGCGCAGGCCTGGACGCCAGAGCAGCGCCGCAACTTCGCCAACGACCCGCGCAACCTACTCGCCGTGGACGGACGCCTCAACCAGCAGAAGGGCGCGGGCGACGCCGCAACGTGGTTGCCGCCCAATAAGGCGTTCCGCTGCGACTACGCACAGCGCATCATCGACGTGAAGTCCGCCTACGGATTATGGGTCACGCAGGCCGAACACGACGCGCTCGCCCGCCAACTCGCACACTGCCCGTAAGCATTCGTAGATGAGCTTCGGCCCTGCGCTCCCCCATTGGACGCCCCGCGAGCGCCCCACGATTTCGGCGCTCACCGGACGCCTCGCCCTCACAGCCGCATAAAAAATCCCTCCACCCACCGCACCCAAGCGAGTTGGACGCGGGGATGGAGGAATGACGCGGTGCCTCACCGAACCAGGGAAGCCTCGGCGAGACAACCTGAGAGCTACATGTTGCCCTCGATCTGGCGCTTGATTTCAGCGTAGGGGCCCTCGAGCTCAGAACCCGATGCAGGGCCAGACTGGGCGCCGTAGACCTCGTGTGCGGTTTGCGGCTGGGACGGTGCCTGGGGCTTCGCCGAGCGCTTGGGGCGCGGCGAGGGGGTGGGGGCATCGGCAGCCTGCTCGGCCTGGGTGAGCGCATTGGTGGAGAGCAGGACGTCGCGCATGCCGCTGAAGAGCTCCGTCATACCGCCCGGGTTGGACGGCATGTACAGGACGTTCGTGTGGGAGCGGTCCGCAACGTCGACCATCGCGTCGAGGTACTGCGAGACGAGCATGAGGGTCTCTGGGTTCTCCTCGACGCCGGCGGCGCGCAGCAGCTCGTACTGGGCAGCAATACCTTCGACGATCTCCTTGCGCTGCTCCGCGACACCGCGGCCCTGGAGCTTGCGGGCCTCGGCAGCACCTTCAGCTTCCTTGACGACGCGAATCTTCTCGGCTTCTGCCTGAGCAATGGCGGCCTCGCGCTCGCGCTGCGCGGCGTTGATGGAGTTCATAGACTCACGGACGCGGGCGTCCGGGCGGATATCGGTGACCAGGGTGTTGACGAAGTTCCAGCCGTAGGCCGCCATATTGTCGCGCAGGGAGACCGCGACATTGCGGGCAATGGTGTCCTTGGACGAGAAGGACTCGTCAAGCCCCATGTTCGCGACGGAGGAACGGACGTTGTCCTGGACGTAGGCGATGATCTGCTGCTCGTGGTTGGAGAGCATGTAGTACGCTTCGCGCTCGCGGCCCTCGACGACCTGGTACTGGACGGCGACGGGGATCTGGACAAAGACGTTGTCCTGCGTCTTCGTCTCCACCATGACATCAAGCTGGCGGACCTTCAAGTTGATCTTGTCGCGGACGCGGTCGATGTAGGGAATCTTAAAATTGAGACCCGCGTGGGCGACGCGCTGGAACTTACCCAGGCGCTCGATGATGGCGGCCTCGCGCGTGCGCACGACCACGAAGCCGTCGAGAATGGTGGCGATGATGATCAGAGCAAAGATCACTCCGACAATGGCACCGAACATGAAAGAGCTCCTTCGTAGTGAGAGGGGTTGTCACTACATAGGGTGCCATAACTTTGGGCCTCATGATCGTCTGGAAGACGTAACAACTCAGTGACGATTCTGCGGAATCTGGCTCGCAGTTTTATCGACTACGGTCGATAAACTCGCAGATTTATAATATGTAGCCGATAAAAATGCGCATCTTTAGTGGTCGTCCGCCAGCCGCAAGAGCTCGGTGAAAATGGCCTCGCCGTCGACGCGGACACCGTTGTGCTGGTATTTATTCGTCACGTGCGGGCGCAGGTCGCGGTAGAGGTGTGCGGTGTGCATCGATTCCTCGAAGGGCACGAAGATGTCGTCGAGGTAGACGGCCGCCGCAGCAATGGCGGGCGCGTCCTTGAGGACCTCTAGGTCGTAGGGGCTGGACTCCCACGGGTGCTGGGCGAGCTTTTCTGCAGCAGCCTTAAGCGGGCGTAGCGCAGGATCCTCGTCGAACTGCCAGGGGTAAATGTGCTCGCCGGTGAGCCACGTGCCGTCTTCGGCGAACTCGTCGAATTCCTCGCGGACGCGGTGCGCCGCCCAGTTCGTGGGCGCGGAGTCGACGACGCCGCCGTAGATGGACTCGTGGATGGCTGCGTAGAGCGGGCCACCTTGAAAGGTCACGCGCTGGCCGACGTCCTGCAGGAAATCCGAACGCAGGCGCTTCTCCCCACGCACGGTGCGGAAAGGCTCCTCGAGGAGGAACGCAAGCGTATCGAAGCCGGCGCCGCGGCCGAGCTCAATGCCGATGGTGCGGAAGCGACGGGAGGACAGGCGCTCGCCCGTGGGCACAGTCTCCTCGTGGTTGTCGAGGTGGTCGATAATCTCCTCGATGCGCTGCTGCGCCCAAGGAATTTCGCGGAAGAACTGACTCTCGCGGGCACGCAGCTTCGTATACGTCGCGCGGTACAGGTCGTCGGCGCCCAGGCGCGTGGTGGGCAGGCCTCCGGTGAGGAAGGCGCGCTCAATGGATTCGGGGAACATGGACAGGTAGGCGGTGATGATAAAACCGCCGAAGGACTGACCGTAGAGCGACCACTTCTTCAAGCCCAGGTGCTCGCGGACGCGCTCGGCGTCGCGCACGATGTTGTCTTGGCGCAGGAGATGAAGCTTGTCGAAGTCGGCGGCATCGGAAAGCTCATCAATGCGATGCGAGCGGCCGGTGCCGCGCTGGTCGAGCAAAATCCAGCGGTAGCGCGTGAGCCCCGCCTTGAGCAGCCCGCCGAGACCGGCGGCGGGGCGCTCGGCCGGAAAGCCGGGGCCGCCCTGCATGTAGACGAGCGCGGGATAATTCTCGCCGCCGGGCGGGATGATCTCGCGGGCGAAAACGTCAAAGGTCCCGCTATCGGGATTGGAGTAATCCCACGGGACCGTGACGTGATGTTCTTTGAATTCGTGGCCAAAGCGCTTCATGCGCTCCAGGCTAGTAGACCGTGAAACCCTTCTCGCGGAAGACGTCGCGGATCTTCTCCATCTCGTCGACTGCGGGCGGTTTAACGTCCTCGAGCTTGTAGTCCATGCCCAACTCGTGCCACTTGTCCTTGCCCATGTTGTGGAACGGCAGCACCTCGACGCGCTCGACGTTGCCCTTCCAGCGGGCCACGATATTCGCGACGTTGGCGACGTTCTCCGGGAAGTCAGTGAGACCCGGTACGACGACGAAGCGGATCCATACCTTCTTGCCCATGCGGTGCAGCTTGTCACCGAAGTCGATGGTGGGCTGCAGCTCGCGGGCGGTGACCAACTTGTAGGTCTCCTCGTCGCCCGCCTTCACATCGAGGAGGAAGAGATCGATATTGTCGATATCCTCGTCGCGCAGGCGCGCGCCGAAGAAACCGGAGGTATCGATCGCGGTGTGAATGCCAGCGTCGTGGACTTCCTTGAGCACGCGGCGGGTAAAGGCAATCTGGAACAGCGGCTCGCCGCCGGAGATGGTAAGTCCACCGCCGGAGGCGTTGAATATGGGCTTGTAGCGCTTGATGCGCTTGACCACGTCTTCGATGGTCTCCAGAGTGCCAGTCTTCATCTCCATGGTGTCGGGGTTGTGGCAATACAGGCAGCGCAGAGGGCAGCCGGACATGAACATGGTCATGCGCGTGCCAGGGCCGTCGACGGCCGTGACGAGCTCCCACGAGTGAATGAGTGCGATATCGCCGGTGCGACGGGCTTCCATAAGCTCCGGGCGCGTGATTTCGTCCAAGTGATTATCAGAGCCGAGGCCGCCCGCGACGCCGCGGACTTTCTCGCCGACTTCCGGCTCGAGGTGAACGACGCCGGTTACGCCATCTGCCATTGCTCAATGCTCCTTGCGAATAGTCCAATGCGGCCGCAGGCTCCGTGGGAGCCGACGACCGCTACTGGATAAGTGAGTGTTACTAGCTGCCCTGGTGGAAGGTACGCGAGATAACATCCAGCTGCTGCTCGCGGGTGAGCTTGACGAAGTTCACGGCGTAGCCAGAGACGCGAACGGTGAGGTTCGGGTACTTCTCCGGGTGCTCCACAGCATCCTCGAGGGTGGACTTGTCCAGCACGTTGATGTTGGCATGGTACAGACCCGAGTTCATGTTGTGCTCGTCGCGCTTTGCCTTCATGTCGGCCAGGCGCTCTTCGAAGGTGTGGGTTGCCATTGTGTATGTCTCCTGAAATGTGGTGAGTGGTTGGGGTGCCGCGGCCGAGCTGGCCGCGGCAAGGATGGGGGTTCGGACTACTCCGCGTTGTCCATAATGAAGCCGGAGTCCAGGACGCCCACCAGGTTGGTGATGCGCTCCTCAGGCGTGCGGCCCAGGCCGGTCGGGGTAATCGTGTTGGTGAGCGAGATGCCGTCCAGTGCGTCCTGGTAGTCCAGCTTGCCCACGGACAGCATGGAGGCGACCATGCCGTGGGAGTCGGCACCGTTCTCCGGGTTAGCGCCCGGCGCGAACGGGGTACCAGCCTTGTGGCCGGACGGGAAGGAACCGGTGGCCTTGCCGTAGACCACGTTGGAGGTAATGGTCAGGACGGACTGGGTCGGGATGGCGTTGCGGTACATCGGGATGGCCTTAATCTTGTCCATCACGGTGTGGACCACGGTGGCGGCGATGTCATCCGCGCGGTCATCGTCGTTGCCGTAGAACGGGAACTCGCCCTCGGTGCGGTAGTCGACAACCAGGCCGGTCTCGTCGCGGACCGGGTAGACCTTGGCGTACTTGATGGCGGAGAGGGAGTCGGCCACGATGGACAGACCGGCGATGCCGCAGCCCATGGAGCGGACGATGTCCGAGTCGTGCAGAGCCATCTCGACTGCTTCGTACGCGTACTTATCGTGCGAGTAGTGGATGATGTTGAGGGCCTCAACGTAGGTGCCGATGACCCAGTCGAGCATGTCCTCGTACTTTGCCCAGACCTCTTCGAAGTCGAGCGGGCCGTCGCCTTGGATGGGCTCGTAGCCGGTCATGATCTGCTTGCCCGTGACCTCGTCGCGGCCACCGTTGATGGCGTAGAGGAGGGACTTTGCAGCGTTGACGCGAGCGCCGAAGAACTGCATCTGCTTACCAACGCGCATCGGGGACACGCAGCACGCGATGGCGGCGTCGTCGCCCCACTGCTCACGAATCTGGCGGTCGGACTCGTACTGGATGGACGAGGTCTCAATCGAGATATGAGCACAGAACTTCTTGTAGCCCTCAGGCAGCTTCGGGTCCCAGAAGATGGTGATGTTCGGCTCTGGGGACGGGCCCAGGTTGACCAGAGTCTGCAGGAGGCGGAAGGAGGTCTTGGTGACCATGTGGCGGCCGTCGTCGCCGAAGCCGGCGTCAGACCAGGTTGCCCAGTACGGGTCGCCCGAGAAGATCTGGTCGTAATCCTCGGTACGCAGGAAGCGAACGATGCGCAGCTTCATGACGAGGGAGTCGATGATCTCCTGAGCCTCAGACTCGGTAAGGATGCCACGAGCGAAGTCGCGCTCGAAGTAGGAGTCGAAGAATGCAGACAGGCGGCCGATGGACATGGCAGCGCCGTCCTGGGACTTAATGGAGGCCAGGTAGCCGAAGTAGGTCCACTGAACAGCCTCATGAGCGGTGGAAGCCGGGCCGGAGATATCGAAGCCGTAGGACTCAGCCATCTTCTTCAGCTTCTTCAGAGCCTTGATCTGCTCTGCGTGCTCCTCACGGTAGCGTGCCCAGTGCTCAGAGAAGCCCAGGTCTGCCACGGCGTCCTTGGAACGCTGCTTTTCCTCGATGAGGTAGTCGACGCCGTAGAGGGCGACGCGGCGGTAGTCACCGATGATGCGGCCGCGGCCGTAGGCGTCCGGCAGGCCGGTGATGATGTGCGAGGAACGAGCGGCACGAATGCGCGGGGTGTAGATATCGAAGACTGCGTCGTTGTGGGTCTTGCGGTAGCGCGTGAAGATTTCCTTCACGGCCGGGTCGTATTCCTTGCCGGCTTCCTTGATGGCCTGCTCGACCATGCGCCAGCCGCCGAACGGCATCATGGCGCGCTTGAGCGGCGTATCCGTCTGCAGACCGACGATGACGTTGTCGTCTTCACAGATGTAGCCAGCCGGGAAAGCGTCAATATCGCTGGCGGTGTGGGTATCGACATCAAAGATGCGCTTCTTGCGCTCGATGGAGAGGTAGTTCTTCTCCAAGTAATCGAAGGTACGCATGGTCTTCTCGGTGGGGCCTTCGAGGAACGAAGCGTCGCCATCGTACGGAGTGTAGTTGCGCTGCACGAAGTCGCGGACGTCGATTCCTTCGGTCCACGGTCCCGGGTTGAAACCTTCCCAGGCGGTAAACTGCAGCGGCTCGGTTGCGGTGGTCACGAGGCGTGACTCCCTTCTGTTTCGACGTTTTTAAGGGCTCGCCGTTTTACTTCAACCGGCAGTGCCCTGACACGCTCGAATTTACCCGTGCACCTGCTTGTTTCCTACCTCAGTCCTGGGTCACAAAGAGACCAATACCACAAGTTTTTCCGTACTTACTGCTCAGCGAATTCATATAAAACGGCCGTTCCGTATCTATCGGGGGCAAATTACCCCCATCGCCCCCGGTGCTGAAGCGGTTCAGATTGGTATGTTCAGACTTCGCTCACGTCACGCGACTAGGCTTCCGCACTGCGCACCGGCTACTTTTATTCGCATGACTTCTTCTCCGCTTCCTCCCCCAGACACGGCGAACACTGTGACTTCCCGTCCCACCAACGCTGTCGATGCCGTCCCTCCTGCGCCCAAGCTCGCCGCGCTCGGCCTCCAGCACGTCCTCGCGTTCTACGCCGGCGCCGTCATCGTTCCTCTCCTCATTGCGGGCTCGCTCAATCTCGACACCGCGACGACCATCCACCTCATCAACGCTGACCTGCTCACCTGTGGTCTGGCGACCCTTATCCAATCGGCGGGCATCGGCAAGCACGTGGGTGTGCGTCTGCCCATCATCCAAGGCGTGACCACCACGGCGGTCTCCCCCATCATCGCCATTGGCCTGGGCGCGACGAACGGGGAAGGCGGCACCGCCTCCCTGCCCACCATCTATGGCGCCATCATCGTCGCGGGTCTGTTCACCTTCTTCGCCGCTCCTGTCTTTGGCAAGGTGCTGCGCTTCTTCCCGTCTATCGTCACCGGCACGGTGCTCCTCGTCATGGGCACATCGCTGCTCGCGGTCTCCGCCAACGACTTCATCAACTACGCGGAAGGCGTGCCGGCCACCCGCGACCTCCTCTACGGCTTCGGCACCCTCGCCGTCATCGTCCTTGTCCAGCGCTTCTTCCGCGGCTTCCTGGGTACGCTCTCTGTCCTCATCGGCCTCGTGCTCGGCACTGCCGTCGCTCTCGCGCTGGGTGATGCCTCCTTTGCCGAGGTCGCCACCGCCGACGCGTTTGGCATCACCACGCCCTTCTACTTCGGCATTCCGAAGTTCGACCTCGTCGCCATCTTCTCCCTCATCATCGTCATGATCATCACCATGGTCGAGACCACTGGCGACGTCTTCGCCACCGGCGAAATCGTCAAGAAACGCATTCGCCGCGACGACGTCGTGCGCGCCATCCGGGCTGACGGCGTATCCACCGTCCTCGGCGGTGTCATGAACTCTTTCCCGTACACCTGCTTCGCCCAAAACGTCGGCCTCGTGCGGCTTACTGGCGTCAAGTCGCGCTGGGTGGCCGTCGCCGCCGCAGGCTTCATGATTCTCCTCGGCTTGCTTCCCAAGGCCGGCGCCATCGTCGCCGCCATCCCCTCGCCGGTCCTCGGTGGCGCCTCGCTCGCGCTGTTCGCCAACGTCGCCTGGGTCGGCCTGCAGACCATCGCCAAGTCGGACCTCTCTGACGGCCGCAACGCCGCCATCGTCACCACTGCCCTCGGCCTGGCCATGCTCGTGACCTTCAAACCGGATATCGCGGCCGCCTTCCCGAACTGGGCACAGACCTTCGTCTCCTCCGGCATGTCCATCGGCGCGCTCACGGCCATCGTGCTCAATCTCCTCTTCTTCCACCTCGGCCGCCAGTCCGGCGCCGATGTCTCGCGCGCGACGGGCACCGGCGTGTCCCTCGACGAGCTCAACAACATGGAACGCGACGATTTCGTCGCAGCCCTGCGTCCCCTCTTCAACAACGAGACGTGGCCGCTGGAGACCGCCTGGGAAGCCCGCCCCTTCGCCGACATCAACGAGCTGCGCGCGGCCATCCAGGTCGCGGTGCTCACCGCTCCTTCGGAGCGCCGCGAGGCCCTCATCCACGATTACCCCGCCATGGACGACCTCCTTCTACGCCCGCAGGACGTCGCCACGGCCGACCGCGGCTCCATTGGCTTGGCCGAGCTTGACGATGCCCAATCGGAGAAGTTGCAAGAGCTCTCCGCCGCCTATCGCTCGCGCTTTGGGCTGCCCTTCGTGGCGTATCTCGACACCACCGACACGGTCGAGCGCGTCCTCGACGCGGGCGTGCGCCGCCTCGCCAACTCCGAAGAACAGGAACGCCGCGTGGCGCTGAGCGAAATCGTAGAAATCGCCAACGACCGCTTCGACCTGCTGCTCGCCGACGCCAACCCGGTGCGCTCGGCGTGGGACCGCAAGTTCACGGAAATCGACTAGCAGCACCGAGCTCGCCATCCGCGCCCCGCGAGCCTGGCTTTGGGTTTATGGCGTTTCGCAGCGCGTACCGCACCACCAACCGCCATAAAACCAAAGCTGGCCGCAAACGCGCGAAGGGCCGGCCTCGTTCGATACGAGGCCGGCCCTTTTATTGTGCGCCCGGGGAGAATCGAACTCCCACGTCCTAAGACACTAGAACCTAAATCTAGCGCGTCTGCCAATTCCGCCACGGGCGCGTGCGGGATAAAGCTTAGCAAGTGGACTGGGCGGGGAGTTAATGCGCGGGGTTAGAAAATTGGGGCACGGGGTGGGTAGGCTATGACGAGTGAGCAGCAAGGAACCGCGTAAACGTCAAAAGATCAAGGTCAAATGGTGGCACATCCTCTTGATCGCGTTCTTCGTGGTGACGTTCTTGTTCCTCGCGTGGTGGCAGTGGACGCGTTTTCAGTCCGGCTCCGGCACGTTCCAGAACCTGGGCTATGCCTTCCAGTGGCCGCTGTTCGCCGTCTTCGTGGTCTACGCCTACCGCACAGCGCTCAAGTATGAAAACGAGCGCATCGACGCCGAGAACGCGGCGGCCGCCGACGGCGACGAGGACTACCAGTATGTCTCCGAGCGCGAAGCGCCAAAGCATACGATGACCGCCATCGACGAGGACTTTTTGCCCTCCCGTCCCCAGATGGACGTCGAGGAATTTAACGCCTTGAATGTCCAGCGCCGTGAGCGCCCTTCAACCCGCAACGAAAGTGAAAGCAATGACTAACCAGCCCGCGCAGCACCACCCCGAACGCCAGGCACGCGTGAAGACCGCCCTGAACATCTTCTCCGTCTTCGCCTGGGTCACCGGTGTCTTCCTGCTCGCCCTCGTTGTCCGCATGGTGTGCCAGTACATTCTGAAGCTCGACATCCCGGAGTGGGCCACGTGGATCGCTATCGCCCACGGCTGGGTCTACGTCGGCTACCTGCTCTCCGTGCTCAACCTGGGCACCAAGGCACTGTGGCCTTTCCCGAAGATGCTCGGCACCGCCCTCGCCGGCGTTGTGCCTTTCTTCTCCTTCTTCATGGAAGCCAAGCGCCGCAAGGAAGTCATCGCAGCGTTCAACCTCTAAGATGCATACAAAAATCGCCGGTCCCCACGCGGGATCGGCGATTTTTTATGCGGACTTGGCGAGCTCCGCGATGTGGGGCACGAGCTGCTCGAGCGCGCGATGGCGGTGCGAGACAGCGTTCTTTTCGGCAGGGGTCATCTCGGCCGAGGAGCACTCCTCCCCTTCCGGCTGGAAGAGTGGGTCGTAGCCGAAGCCATTTTCGCCGTGGCGCTCGCGCAGGAGCATGCCCGGCCAGCGACCTTCGGCGAGGAATTCCTGACCATCCGGCGTGACGAGCGCGCACGTGGACACGAAGGCGGCGGCGCGGCGCTCATCCGGCACGTGCTCCATCTGTGCGAGCAGAAGGTCGTTATTCGCCTCGTCGTTGCCGTGGGTGCCGGACCAGCGCGCGGAGAGCACTCCCGGCATGCCGTTGAGCTCTTCGACGGCGATGCCGGAGTCATCCGCAATGGTGGCCAAGCCCGTATGGGCGACGCCGGCGCGTGCCTTGATGAGCGCATTGTCGGCGAAGGTTCGACCGTCCTCAACCGGCTCCTCGTACGCCTCCACCGCGGACAGCGGGAGGAGTTCGACGCCGGCGATGCCAGCCTCGGCGAGGATGGTCTCGAGCTCGCCCAGCTTCTTCTTGTTATTCGATGCGACGAGAATCTGCATGTGAAGTCCCAGTCCTAGTTCCAGCCGAGCGCTGCCTTTTGGGCCTCAATAAGCTCGTAGCAGCCCTTCTCCGCGAGATCGAGCATCTGGTTCAGCTCAGCGCGGCCGAAAAGTCCGTGCTCGCCGGTGCCCTGGATCTCCACGAAATTGCCGGAGGAGGCCATGACGACGTTGAGGTCGACCTCGGCGCGGGAGTCCTCCTCGTAGGGCAGGTCGAGTGACGGGCGACCGTCAATGATGCCCACGGAGACCGCAGCGATGGGGTCGAGCAGCGGCTCGCCAGGGACGACGCCAGCTTCCTTGAGGTGTGCGACAGCATCAGCCAGCGCGACATAGGCGCCGGTGATGGAGGCGGTACGGGTGCCGCCATCGGCCTGGAGGACGTCGCAGTCGAGCTGAATGGTGTTCTCCCCCAGCTCGCGCAGGTCCACGGCGGCGCGCAGGGAGCGGCCGACGAGACGGGAGATTTCATGCGTGCGGCCCTTGACCTTGCCCTTCATGGACTCGCGCGGCATGCGCTCGTGCGTTGCGGACGGAAGCATGGAGTACTCGGCAGTAAGCCAGCCCTCGCCGGAGTCCTTCTTAAAGCGCGGGACGCCATACTCGACGGACGCGGTGCACATGACGCGGGTGTTGCCGAACTCGACGAGGACGGAGCCTGCCGGGTTGGTCGTGAAATTGCGGGTGATGCGAACAGGGCGCAGCTCATCGAGCGCGCGGCCATCGAAGCGAATGAAATCAGACATGGGCTCTAGCGTACTAGAGCTCAAACTCCATGTCGGGAGCACCAACGACGATCTCTCCATCGAACTCGGCGCGGGCCGCGGCCACGGTGGCTTCGCGGTCGCCCCACGGCTGGAGGTGGACGAGCACGAGCTTCTTCACACCGGCGAGTGTCGCGAGACGCCCTGCCTCGCCACCAGACATGTGCATATTCGGCGCCTTGCCCTCCGAGGTTTCGCCCCAGCCCGCCTCGCAGAGGAAGATATCCGCATCCTGGGCGGCCGGAATGAGGTCCTCGGTAAATGCGGAGTCGCCGGAGTATGCGATAACGCGGCCCGACTTCGCGTGCTCCACGCGCAGTGCGAACGTCTCAGTGGGGTGGATGGTGCGGTACGGCGTCATGTAGACCTCGTCGACGAGCTGGCGTTCGCCCTGGCGCCAGTTGTCGAAAGCGAAGGTATCCGAGAAATCGTCGACCTCATCCGGCACGTCTGCGGACAGGCGGCCGAGGTGCACCGGAGTGGCGGCCGGGCCGAAGCACAGGTTGCGCGCGGCGGCCGGGGCCGTGGGATGGAAGCGACGCCAGACCATGAGTGACGGGAAATCCATGCAGTGGTCAGCATGGAGGTGGCTAAAGGTCACGTGAGCGTCACACGGATCCTGGTGTTTCTGCAGCTGTGCGAGCGTCCCCGGGCCCATGTCCATGACGATGGACGGGGCGTTATCGAAGGACACGAGGTAGCCCGACGCCGGATTAGCAGGCGTGGGCACAGAGCCGGAACAACCAAGGATGGTCAACTTCATGGGTACATCGTTGCACGAAAGTAACCAAAAGTCAGGCAATCGTCACTCGATTGCGAGAAACTTCTGGGTTATCCCTGAATGTGGTTGAATTCACCGGGGCCGCGGCCGAGGAAGCGCGCGGCGAGTTTATCAAAGAGCTCCGGCGCACCGGTGGACTCAAAGACGCGGGTGGGCGGCTCGGGGTTGGCGCGCAGCATATCGGACTCCGTGAGCACCTTGAGCACGTCTTTCGCGGTTTCCTCTGCAGAGGAGACGAGCGTGACGTTGTCCCCCATCGCAAGTTGGATGACACCGGAAAGCAGCGGGTAGTGTGTGCAGCCGAGTACGAGCGTGTCGACGCCCTCGGCCTGCAGCGGCGCGAGGTAGTTTTCCGCCACGCCCAGAATCTGGCGGCCGGAGGTAATGCCGCGCTCCACGAAGGGCACGAAGTCCGGGCACGCGGTGGCGAAGGCCTGGACGCCGGGATTGACCGCGAAGAGGTCCTGGTACGCGCCAGAGTTGACGGTGCCTTGCGTGCCAATCACACCCACCTTGCCGTTGCGGGTTGTCGCCATCGCACGGCGTACGGCGGGGCGGATGACCTCGACAACGGGGACGTCGTAGCGCTCGCGCGCGTCGTGCAGGAACGCCGCCGTCGCCGTATTACACGCGATGACGATCATCTTGCAGCCGCGCTCCACGAGCTCGTCCGCAATGTTCTGAGAGAACTGGCGCACCTCGGCAATGGAGCGTGGGCCGTACGGACCGTGAAGAGTATCGCCGATGTAGTGGATGGACTCGTGAGGCAGCTGGTCCATGATCGTGCGAGCCACGGTGAGCCCGCCCAGACCAGAGTCAAAGACGCCGATGGGAGCGTCTGCAGCAGGAGAACTCAACGCAGTTCCTGCTTTCGCGAACCGGACAGAGCCCTGACTGGATCGTCGGAGGTAATGGTCATGCCGGCGAGAATGCCGCCGATGGCGCCGAAGAGGTGGCCTTGCCAGCTCACGCCCTCATAGACAGGCAGCACGCCCCAGATAAGACCGGAGTAGGCGAAGGCCAACACAACGCCGGTAAAGAACTGCACGAGCGAACGGTTAAACACACCGCGCACGATGAGGTACGCGAGCCAACCGTAGACCATGCCCGAGGCGCCAATGTGCAAGGTACCCGGCCCACCAAAGAGCCACGTACCCACGCCAGCGACGAGCAGAACGATAGCGGAAACTTCCCAGAACGCGCGGCGGCCGGACAAGCCCACGATGAAACAGAAGATGGCGCCCGGAATGGAATTACCCATGAGGTGCTCGAAGTTGGCGTGAAGGAAGGGCGCGAAGAAGATACCCCAGATACCGGAGAAGTCGAGCGGGCGGATACCGAAGTAGCCCAGGTGTCCGCCGAAGATGACGGCGTTGATGATGTGCACGCCCCACTCGATGACGAGGTAGCCAATAGCAAACGTCAGGCCTGCACGGATGCGTCCGCTGCGCGTGTAATTCTTCGAATCACCAGAATTCCGGCGCGGGGCGGGCGCGCCGCCGGGCCGGTACTGGTAATTCTGCATTCCGCCATAAGTCATAATGCGACCTACTTTAGCGCGGCGGGCGACATCAGGCGCGTTTCGGCAGCGTCGCGTACGTCGCAAGCCCAAATCCCGGCGCGGCATGCACGACTGCGTCGACGATGGCGGCCTCGACGGCGTCAGCTGCTGCGACGCCGAGCGCCATCATGGTCGGCGTGTCCACGCCTGCCGCCGCTGCCGGTGCCGCCGCTGTCGCGTCGGCAGGGGGAGCAGAGAGGGCAAAGATGGTGTCACCGTCGAGCGGCGAGTGCGCCGGACGCACGGCTCGGGCGATGCCGTCGTGCGCTGTAAGCGCCAAGCGCTTGGCTTGGGCCTTGGTCACCGGGGCGTCGGTGACGACCACGCCAATGGTCGTGTTGAGCTTCGACTGCTTGGGGTCCGGCACCGCGGCGTAGGCCTCTGGGTCGAGCGCCTCGAGGCTCTCCCCCGTCGCGCGCTCGTAAGCGCGGGCGCCGAAGAGCTCTCCGGTCTCGGCGTCGACGACCTCACCCGCCGGGTTCGCGACCATATAAGCGGTGACCTGATAGTTGTGAGACGGCGCATGTGCGGTGACGCTCGCGCTGCCAAAGCCGCCGCGCAGGCGGCCAGCCGTGGCGCCCGTCCCGGCGCCGACGGTGCCGGAAACCTCCAGCAGTGGTGCGAAGGCGGCATCGGAAAGCGCGGCACGCAGGGCGGCGGCGCCATCGGAGGCGGTGGGATAGTGGACCTCGCCGACGATGAGGTCGAAGATGACGGCCGCGGGGATGATGGGCACGCGCGGGCCGGGGCGGCCCTCGCCGAAGACGGGGAAGCCAATGTCGCGCGTGGCGAGCTCGCGCATGGCGCCGTCCGCCGCGGCGAGGCCAAAGGCGGACCCACCGGAGAGAACAATGGCGTGGACGCGCTCTACCGTATTATGCGGCTCGAGAAGATCGGTCTCACGGGTGCCGGGACCGCCGCCGCGGACATCGACGGACGCGACGGCGCCCTGCGGGCCGGCGTAGAGGACGGTGACGCCCGTGTCTCCGAGCGTGGCGTGGCCGATGGAAACCATGCGCCCGACCGCCTAGTTCATCATGGCCTGGAGCAGCGAATCCTGCGCAAAGGCGAGCCACTCGATGATGGCTTCCTGATCCGCAAGGGCTCCCTCGCCGCGCATATCGCCCGCGGCAACGTAGAGGCGCAGGTCGTTCAGACCTGCGACAAACGCGGGGGCCTCGGATTCTTCGATGGAAACCTCGACGCCACCGGTGGGGCCGAGTGCCTCGTTGATGACCTGGAGGTTCTGTAGCTTTGCGCGCGCGATGTCGTTTTCGTGGAGTGATCGCAGCAGCGCATTATCGCCTTCGAATTCCTCGTCTCCTTCCTTCTCAAAGTCCGGGAAGAGACGCGCGAGCGACGGATCCTCGGGGGCCTCCTTATGGCCGGAGGCAATGCCCATCATCTCCGCCAAGTCGTCCTTGGGCGCGGACTGGGCGCGCTTGATGATCGCCTCGGAGACCGTCGCCGTGAGATCGCCTATGACCTCGCGCTCGATGGGTTCAAAGCGCGTGACGTACCGCGCCGGACGCATGAGCGACTTTTTCTTCTTCCATGCCTGCATGTATTCAGTCCTGTCTGCTCTAGCCGGCCTGCTGCATGGTGGCCCACAGACCAGCAATCTGCAGCTTCTTTACGTCGGCCTCAATCTTGTCGCGCTCGCCCGTGCTCACTGCGGCCTTGCCTTCGGTATGGACCTGCATCATGAGCTCGTTCGCGCGCTTCTTGTCATAACCCAGCACGGTCTGGAAGACATAGGAGACATAGGACATGAGGTTGACCGGATCGTCCCACACGATGCACATCCACGGCAGGTTTTCGCTCGTGGCGACATCAATCTGAATGTCTTCATCCAGCTCCGGGGTGGCCATCGGCGAACCGAGGGTCGGGTTAAGGGAGAGATTCATGGTACTTAGCCTAATCAATCTGTCCCTCTTTCGACCACAGTCCGCCCCACCGGCGCGTGAGAAAGAGCGCAATTGCCTTGCCAAGGGCGTAAATTAATCTCAGAAACTGTTTATTTCCTATTTCGAGAGCTGCATTCTCTCCCCTCCCTCTGTGAACGAACCCATCAACGTCCCCCAGCTCTGTGCCGAGCTTCGCAACGGCAATCTGAGTCTGTAGAGTCTGGTCAATCTGGTCACAACTGCGTGGACGGTCGCAGCCCTCATTGGCACTCTCTTCATCTTCGTCGGTGCCGCGAAGGACGGCTCCTCGACCCCGGCGGGTGATTCCACCGATGGACGACGTGAGATGCTGCTCAACCCCTCGCTCACCACGATCGGCGTAGCGTACGACTACAACAGCGGCTACGTCGACACCGTTGTGACGATGGAGTAAGTTCGCGAGCCCCCTGCGTTGCCGTGGTGATCTGGACTGGGGCTTGTTAAAGACCTCACAAAATATCGTGCGCCGCGTATGATTGAGCGGCATGAATGACTCTGCTTCCGCCGTTTCCTCCCCTGGCAGCCGCTCGACGGGCTTGTTGACCGATAAGTACGAGCTCACCATGCTTCAGGCAGGGCTGCGTGACGGCACCGCGCACCGTAAGGCAGCTTTCGAAGTTTTCGCTCGCCGCTTGCCGGGCGAGCGCCGTTACGGCGTGGTCGCGGGCATCCCGCGCGTGCTCAAAGCCATTGAGTCCTTCCGCTTCACCGAGGACCAGCTTGCAGACCTCGACTTCCTCGACGAGCAGACGATTGAGTACCTGCGTAATTACCGTTTCTCCGGCCAGGTGGACGGCTACCGCGAAGGCGAGCTCTACTTCCCTAATTCGCCGCTGCTGACCGTGCGCGGCACGTTTGGCGAATGCGTCATCCTCGAAACGGTCATCCTGTCCATCATGAACGCGGACTCTGCGGTGGCATCGGCAGCCTCCCGCATGGTGGTGGCCGCAGACGGCCGCCCGATCATCGAGATGGGCTCGCGCCGCACGCACGAGTACGCCGCGGTCACCGCGACCCGCGCCGCGTACCTTGCGGGCTTTACCTCCACGTCGAACCTTGAGGCAGCGTACCGCTACGGCATTCCGGCTTCTGGCACGGCGGCGCATGCGTGGACGCTCGCCCACGTCAACGATGACGGCACGCCGAACGAGGAGGCCGCTTTCCGTTCGCAGATTGAAACGGACGGCGTGGACACCACCCTGCTCGTCGACACCTACGACATTACGAAGGGCGTGGAGACGGCCATCAAGGTCGCGGGCACGGAACTCGGCGGCGTGCGCATCGACTCCGGCGACTTGGGTGCCGTGACGCGCCGCGTGCGCAAGCAACTCGATGACCTGGGCGCGCACAACACGCGCATTGTTGTTTCCTCCGACTTGGATGAGTTCTCCATTGCGGGTCTGCGCGGCGACCCAGTCGACGGCTACGGCGTGGGCACGTCCGTGGTCACCGGCTCCGGCGAGCCGACCGCGTCCATGGTCTACAAGGTTGTTGAGGTCGAGGGCCACCCCGTGGCCAAGCGTTCCTCCTCCAAGCGCTCCGTAGGCGGAGCCAAGCGCGCCATTCGCACGCACCGCTCCACTGGCGTCGCGCTCGAGGAAATCGTCTTCCCCTTCAACGCGGAGCAGCCGGAAGTTCCGTCGCACCTCACGGTGCGCGAACTCACCGTGCCGCTCATGCGCGACGGGCATGTGGTCGAGGGCCTGCCCACGCTCGAGGAATCCCGAGCCTTCCTCGCTGAAATCCGCGGCACCCTGCCGTGGGAGGGCCTGGCGCTGTCCAAGGGCGATGTGCCGGTGTCAACGCGCATGGTGGGCTTCCCGCCAGCCAAGTAGTCCATCGGCTTTCTTTCCCGCACGGTGATCGCCTGACGCGTCCACGCCTCGTCGCCCTTCCGCATGTTTAGCTGCCTTCAGCACGTTGGGGCAGCAGGCTAGACTGGCCGGGTGGAGAAATCGACCGAAGAGCTTCTAGAGTCCGCCGTCGCCGCCTTGGGTGGTGCCCGCCGCGAAGGCCAAGTCCGCATGGCCAAGGCCGTGACCAAGGCCTTCGAGACCCAGCGCCACCTCGCCGTCCAGGCGGGCACTGGTACGGGTAAGTCGCTGGCCTACCTCGTCCCCTCCCTGCGTCATGCCCAAGGCGCGGAGACCTCGGTCATCGTCTCGACGGCGACGCTCGCGCTGCAGCGCCAGCTCGTCCACCGCGACCTCCCGCGGCTCACCGAGGCGCTGGCCGAGGAGATGGACCGCGAGCCCACCTTCGCCATTATGAAAGGCCGCGCGAACTACCTCTGCCTCAATAAGCTGGCGCAGCCGGAGTCGCCGGAAGCCATGCTCGATGACGGCGCGGGGCTCGATGGTGGCTCGTGGCGCGAGCGCGCCGCCCAACGCGTCACGGAATGGGCCCAGGAAACGGAGACGGGGGACCGTGACGACCTCGAGCCAGGCGTCCCAGACGACGTGTGGAAGGCGTTTTCCGTCACCTCCCGCGAATGCCTAGGGGCCTCGCGCTGCCCGCACGGCGAGGACTGCTTTGCAGAGCTCGCCCGCCGCGAGGCCGCGGACGCAGACGTCATCGTCACTAACCACGCGCTGCTCGCCATCGACGCGCTCTCCGAGGCAAATATCCTGCCCGACCACGATGCCGTGGTCATCGACGAGGCGCACGAACTCGATGACCGAATTACCTCCGTCACGACCGCGGAGATTACCGCCCGCGTTATCTCCATGGCGGGCAACCGCGTCAAGGCACTCGCCTCGGACTCCGGGTTGACGGACCTCGCGGAGGAATTCACCATCGTCACCGCGGATTGCCCTGAGGGCCGCTGGACGGACATGCCCGAGCCCGTCTCCCAGCACCTCACCGGTATGGAAGACACCCTTCGGCGCATGCGTGAGAAGATCGCCCGTGCGCCCGAAGGCGAACAAAAGGACGACCCAGAGAAGTTCGCGGAGCGCCAGAACCTCACCAATCACCTCTCCGATCTCGCCGAGGCCGTCGCCCGCATGCGCGCCGTCTTTGCCCAAGGCAACCCGGCTGAGCACGAGGACGTCGTGTGGCTCTCGCGCCGCAATGGGGAGGGCCCCGCCACCCTCGCGGTCGCGCCGCTGTCTGTCGCGGACCTGCTGCGCTCCAATCTCTTTGGCGAACAGACCGTCGTGCTCACCTCAGCCACGCTGGCCCTCGGCGGCCGCTTCGACGTCATGGCCACACAATGGGGCCTGCCCACCGGCACGTGGGATTCGCTCGACGCCGGCACGCCCTTCGATCCCGCGAAGTCCGGCATCCTCTACACCGCAGCACACCTGCCGCAGCCCGGCCGCGACGGATTGTCCCCGGAAACCCTCGCGGAAATCTATGAGCTCATCATGGCCGCGGGCGGGCGCACCCTCGGCCTCTTCTCATCCCGCCGCGCCGCGAATCAGGCTGCCGATGCCCTCCGTGCCCGCCTCCCCTTCGACCTCTACGTCCAAGGAGACGACACGATCGGCGCGCTCGTCGATAAATTCGCGAAGAACGAGAATTCCTGTCTCTTCGGCACGCTCACGCTGTGGCAGGGCGTCGACGTCCCCGGACCGGCCTGCTCGCTCGTCCTCATCGACCGCATTCCGTTCCCCCGCCCCGATGATCCCCTCATGCAGGCACGCACCGATGCCGCCAAGGCCGCGGGCCGCAACGGTTTCATGGAAGTCTCGGCGACGCACGCAGCGCTCCTCATGGCGCAGGGCGCCGGCCGGCTGCTGCGCCACGTCGGCGACCGTGGCGTCGTCGCCGTCCTCGACCCACGCTTGGAGACCAAGCGCTACGGCGGCTTCCTCAAGGCCTCGATGCCGCGCTTCTGGCAAACCACGAACCCAGAGACCGTCCGCGGCGCACTCAAACGGCTCGTGCAGCAGCTCTAGCACGCGCTCGCACCGGCTACGCGCCGGATTTCGGAACAACGAAGGTCCAGATTTTTCGACAATCTGGGCCTTCGATGTCCTAAGATTCCGACTCTGTCGTTGCAGCCTCCAGCACCAGGTGTCAGCGGCGAACCTAGGCCGCAGGAAGCGCGACCACCGTCGCCGAGTCCGGCGCAACCTCGGTGTAGCCCGCGTCGCGAACAACCACAGCACCGGGGCGTGCGCAGGCAGCCTGGAACTCGGCCGTGGGCAGCTCGCGTACGGACAGCGGGAAACCACGCTCGGCCCAGTCCGCGACCCAGGCATAAGGCTGTGCCGCGGCGAGCAGCATAGAACCGTGGCCGACCTGGGCGGCGGCTTTGCCGGCGGTCATCGCAAGCCCCTCGTCGATGTAGATGACGGGCTCGCCCGGCGTTGCGGGCCCGGGCACATCGTGCTCGAGCTCGGTGTGGCCGATCTGCAGCTTGGAGATGAGCGGGTCCACGTCTACCACCGCCGAGGGCGCAAACGCGCGAGCACGGTCATCGACTGTGACGCCGGGCAGGTTCTGCACGTCGCGCCATGCCTTGTTGCGGGCGCGGCGGGCCACCTTGCGAATACGATGGCCGTACCACGCCGCGAAGGCCTCGGCATAAGCGGTGTCGTCGCCGGCGCGCGGGTCAAGGCACGCAGCGACGACGGCACGTGCAGCGGCCTCGAGGACCTCCGTGCGTGTGGGTGTGTCCTGCTTGGGCAGGTTGAGCACAATCTGCATGGCCTGGATAGTCTCCGGACGGTCCGGATCCTCCGGGTCATCGCGCCAGGACCGGTCGTTGCAGGCCGTGGCGAGACGCGCATGCGCTACGGCGAGGCTCATTCGGCGTCCTCAGCCCGCACGACGTCATCAGACGGGATGCCGAGGATCTGCAGGATTTCGTCCATGTACGGGTGGTTGACCTGTGCGTCGGCCACCTCGCGCAAGGCCGGCTTAGCGTTAAACGCGATACCCAGTCCGGCGGCGGTAATCATGTCGATATCGTTTGCGCCATCGCCCACCGCAATGGTGCGCGACATGGAAATGCCCGCATCCGCAGCGAACTCGCGCAAAAAGTCTTCCTTCGCCTGGCGGTCGACCACCTTGCCAATGACACGACCCGTGAGCTTGCCATCCTCGATCTCCAGGGTGTTAGCACGCACGTAGTCGAGATCGAGCTCCTTGGCCAGCCCCTCCAGCACCTGGATGAAGCCGCCCGAGACCACCGCCACGCGGTAGCCCAGGTTCTTCAGCGTGCGAATCGTCGTGCGCACGCCCGGGGTAAGCGTGAGCGACGCGGCAGTCTCGTCAATGACACTTGCCGGCAGACCCGCTAGCGTCGCGACGCGCTCACGCAGGGAATGCTCAAAATCAAGCTCGCCGCGCATGGCGCGCTCCGTGACCGCGGCAACCTCGGCCTCTTTACCGGCGTGGGCCGCGAGCATTTCGATGACCTCACCTGTGATCAACGTGGAGTCGCAGTCAAAGCAGATGAGACGACGCGAACGACGGGACAGGCCAGCGGACTCCACCGCGATGTCGATACCCAGCTGTGCCGAGAGTGCCGCCAGCGCTTTGCGCAGTGACTCCTCCTCGCCCGGCACCGTCACAGACAGGTCGAGAGCGGTGACGGGCTCCTGCGACAGGCCGCGAATACGATCGATGTTGACATTGAAGTTGGCCAGTTCCTGCGCAACAGAAGACAGGTGGGATGCCGTGAGGGGGCGCCCCATGACGACCACGGCGTGAGTGGAACGCGAGCGCGGCAGGGCATCGGAAAGCTCCGCAGAAATTTGCTGCTGGTAAATGCTCAAGGTATTGCGCAGCCCCTGCTCAATATCCTCGAGGCGGTTGGGGTTCAGGTCGACATAGGCAGACAATGAAATGCGGCCCGAGAACAGGGCCTGCTCGACGTCCACGAGCTCCACGTTGTAGGAGCCGAGAACGCGGAAGAAGGCGGCGGAGACGCCAGGCTTATCCGGGCCCGTGGTGGTAATCACAGCATTAGTCATGAATAAGATTATGAGCCTCTATAGGAAAAACGGCAAAAGCCGCCGCCCGTAACAGGCGGCGGCGAGAGCTTCAGGAGAGTACCGAATTAAACGGTGATGCCCTTACCGGACGGGTTCGTGCGTGCAGCGCCCTCGCGCGGGTCCGGCTTATGGCCAGCGTGTGCCTCGACGCGCATGCGCTTAACCATGTGCGGGTAGTGCAGCTCGAAGGCCGGGCGCTCCGAACGGATGCGCGGCAGGGAGACGAAGTTGTGGCGCGGCGGCGGGCAAGAGGTCGCCCACTCGAGGGAGTTGCCGTAGCCCCACGGGTCGTCGACGGTGACGATCTCGCCGTAGCGCCAGGACTTGAAGACGTTCCAGACACACGGGATAACAGAAGCACCGAGGACGAAGGAGAAGACGGTGGAGATCTGGTTGTAGACCGTGAAGCCGTCAGACTCGAGGTAGTCGGCGTAACGACGCGGCATACCCATGTTGCCGACCCAGTGCTGAACCAGGAAGGTGCCGTGGAAGCCGATGAAGGTCAGCCAGAAGTGAATCTTGCCCAGGCGCTCGTCCAGCATACGGCCGGTCATCTTCGGGAACCAGAAGTACAAACCACCGAAGGCGGAGAACACGACGGTACCGAACAGCGTGTAGTGGAAGTGCGCGATGAGGAAGTAAGACTCAGCGAGGTGGAAGTCCAGTGCCGGGGAAGCCAGCATAACGCCGGTCATACCACCGAAGAGGAACGTTGCCAGGAAGCCCATGGCCCAGATCATCGGGGTCTCCCAGGTGATGTGACCCTTCCACATGGTGCCGACCCAGTTGAAGAACTTCACGCCGGTCGGGACCGCGATAAGGAACGTCATGAAGGAGAAGAACGGCAGCAGGATGGCGCCCGTGACGAACATGTGGTGTGCCCACACAGCCATGGACAGGGAGCCAATCGCCAGGACGGCGAAGACAAGGCCGATGTAGCCGAAGACCGGCTTACGGGAGAAGACCGGGACGATCTCGGAGATAACGCCGAAGAACGGAAGGGCCAGGACGTAGACCTCCGGATGGCCGAAGAACCAGAAGAGGTGCTGCCAAAGGATGGCGCCGCCGTTAGCGGAGTCGTAGATGTGACCGCCAAGCTTGCGGTCGTAGAGGACGCCCAGGGCGGCGGCGGTCAGCAGCGGGAAGATCATCAGGGCGATAACAGACGCCGTGAAGATGGCCCAGGTGAAGACCGGCATACGGAACATGGTCATGCCCGGTGCGCGCATGGTCAAAATGGTGGTGACCATGTTGATAGCGGAAGCAATGGTACCGACACCGGTAGCACCGACGCCAACGATCCACATGTCAGCGCCAATGCCGGGGGTGTGGACGGAGTCTGCCAGCGGCATGTACATCGTCCAGCCGAAGTCAGCAGCGCCACCCGGGGTAGCGAAGCCGAGGAGCATGACGATGCCGCCGAGGAAGGTGATCCAGAAGCCGAAAGAGTTCAAACGCGGGAAAGCCACGTCCGGTGCGCCAATCTGCAGCGGCAGGACGTAGTTACCGAAGCCCCAGACAACCGGGGTAGCGAACAGCAGCAGCATGACGGTGCCGTGCATGGTGAACAGCTGGTTGAACTGCTCGTTAGAGAGGAACTGCAGACCCGGGCTGAACAGCTCGGCGCGGATGAGCAGTGCCATGAGGCCACCGAGGAAGAAGAAGCTGAAGGCCATGATCAAATACATGATGCCGAGCTGCTTGTGGTCGGTGGTGGTCAAAAACACCCAAGCCTTGGAACCGTTCTTGCCGTTTCCTTGAGGCTCCGGGCGGGTGGGCTGGACATAATTTTCCAGCCTTGGCGCCACAGCGGTCATAAAATCCTCCTGAATGTAAGACGCGTGGGACTGCAGTCGCGCGCGCCGTTGGTTTACAGGCGTTAATAATAGGCGAGCCGGCGGGCGTTTTTCCAGCCCTTCCCAATGTTGAACATTCCGCTCACCTGCACATGTGACACATGTGACTCACATTCCTGCAGGACGTGCGCCGTCCGTCGAAATAGTTCCATATTCGCCCAAGGTTTTTAAGTGGTGTACCCCACAGAAACACTGGGACGTGCCTGGGAAAAAGCTACGAACTGTACCCCCGGTAGGTATCAACCGATCGGTTGATCGCCCCTGAGGTCTCAGCGCCCCTCCCCATTGGACTACGGCCCAAGACACGACGAAAGCGCCGGCACCACACCGACGCTTTCCTTATATATAGGCCTGCTGCGCGCTCCCCCGCGGCGCGCTAGCCCTGAGATTAGAAGTCCCAGTCGTCATCCGTGGTGTCCTCGGCCTTGCCGATGACGTAGGACGAACCAGAGCCCGAGAAGAAGTCATGGTTCTCGTCCGCGTTCGGCGACAGCGAGGAGAGGATGGCCGGCGATACGCGCGTCTCATCCGCCGGGAAGAGGCCCTCATAGCCCAGGTTGTTGAGCGCCTTGTTCGCGTTGTAACGCAGGAAGCGCTTGACGTCCTCAGTCCAGCCCAGGTCGTCGTAAAGATCCTCGGTGTAGTCGATCTCGTTGTCGTAGAGATCGTAGAGAAGGTCGAAGGTGTAGGCCTTGAGCTCTTCCTGCTCGGCCTCGCCGAGCTTCTTCACGCCCTGCTGATACTTGTAGCCGATGTAGTAGCCGTGCACGGCCTCGTCGCGAATGATGAGGCGGATGATATCCGCCGTATTGGTCAGCTTCGCGCGCGAGGAGAAGTACATGGGCAGGTAGAAGCCGGAGTAGAAAAGGAAGGACTCGAGCAGCGTCGAGGCGACCTTCTTCTTCAGCGGATCCTCGCCCTCGTAGTACGACAGGACAATCTTCGCCTTCTTCTGCAGGTTTTCGTTCTCCTCAGACCAACGGAATGCGTCGTTGATCTCCGGCGTACTGGCCAGCGTCATAAAGATATTGGAGTACGACTTCGCGTGGACGGACTCCATGAACGCGATATTGGTATAGACGGCCTCCTCGTGAAGCGTCTGGGAATCC
Source organism: Corynebacterium sp. CMW7794 (assembly GCF_001563605.1). Lineage (NCBI taxonomy): Bacteria > Bacillati > Actinomycetota > Actinomycetes > Mycobacteriales > Corynebacteriaceae > Corynebacterium > Corynebacterium sp. CMW7794. The sequence continues at coordinate 8,323 of NZ_KQ961739.1, read as the reverse complement.
GGCAACAGCGAGATAGCGCCCACGGTGCCCTGGATGGTGTCAAGCAAGGTCAGGCCGGTAAACACACGCATGGTGGTTTCCTTTTCCTTGTCATTGAGTGTCTTCCAGGACGGGATGTCATTGGACACCGGAATCTTTTCTGGCAGCCAGAAGTTGCCGGTCAGGCGGTCCCAGACTTCCGCGTCCTTTTCATCCGGAACGGTGTTCCAGTTGATCGCCTTGATGGGCTTCTCATGGCTATTGACGTACGCCTCGTAATCCTGCGTCACTGCAGACTCCCCTTGCTCTGTCGGAAAAGGATGTGTGTAACTCGTGCAAGTCTACCCGTCCGCGCCCCCTCCAGCACAACCGCAGGTCACTGGGATCAGTTAAGATCTTTTATTCCTTGATCGATACCGTACATAACGTTGTGTACAGGTCATATTTCAAATTTGCTACATGGAATTTCGCTTAAAGTCTAGCCTTGATATGACTTACGATTTATCTTGATGATGGAAAGCCAAGGTCTAGTTTCCAAAAATCATATTATTCCCCTATCTTTCCCAAAGGAGCACACAATGACGACTTCAACCCACGCAGAGGCGGCAGTCCCCCTCTTGTCGCACGTTCTCGATGAGATCGGTGCAGAAATCGTCACCGGCGTGATCAAGACCGATCAACGCTTCACACTTCAGGACATTTCCGTGCGTTTCGGCATTTCACGCACCGTCGCGCGCGAGGCCATGCGCGCCCTCGAGCAAATGGGCTTGGTCATGTCCTCACGCCGAGTGGGACTTACCGTCCTCCCCATGACCGAATGGAACGTTTTCGACCAGCAAGTTATCAACTGGCGCTTAGCCGGCGAGAAGTCCCGCGGCCCGCAGCTGCACTCCCTCAACCAGGTGCGTTTGGCCATCGAGCCCATCGCCGCGCGTCTTGCCGCCAGCACGGCCAGCGAGGAGCAGCGTGGAGAGATCCTCGATCTGGCACTGCGCCTGCACGAGCTGGAGGTCTCCCCCAGCCACCGTGTCGGCGAGGAGCTGGCTATCGATCTCCGCTTCCACGCGTCCATCCTCTACGCCTCCGGCAATGAGATGTTCGCGGCCTTGGCGCCGTCTCTGCTGGCCATGCTCAAGGGCAAGTCCGTCTACGGTTCCCGCAAGCGTGACCCCATGTCCGGCACCGTGGATCTCCACATCGAGCTGGCAGAGGCCATCCGCGATGGCGAGGCCGCTCAGGCCGAGCGTCTCGCCCGCGAGATTCTGGATGAGACCAGCTCCACCAGCATCTAGCCACAGGCTCCAGGCAGGTTCGCGCTTGCCGATGCCCCCTACCCTCGGCACAGCGCCCCCTCACCGGCGAATGCCCCGTCGCTCCATTCAGTATGAACGGAGCGACGGGGCATTCCTCATATCGCGTGCTGCTTAGAGCATGCAGGACACGCAGCCTTCAACCTCGGTGCCCTCGAGTGCCATCTGACGCAGGCGGATGTAGTACAGGGACTTAATGCCCTTGCGCCATGCGTAAATCTGCGCCTTGTTGATGTCGCGGGTGGTCACGGTGTCCTTGAAGAAGAGCGTGAGAGACAGCGACTGGTCCACGTATTTCGTGGCCTCAGCGTAGGTGTCGATGATCTTCTCGTAGCCCACCTCGTAAGCATCCTGGAAGTACTCAAGGTTGTCGTTATCCATGTGCGGAGCCGGGTAATAGACACGGCCGATCTTGCCTTCCTTACGGATCTCGATCTTGGAGGCAATCGGGTGGATGGACGAGGTCGAGTTGTTGATGTAGGAAATCGAACCCGTCGGCGGGACAGCCTGGAGGTAGCGGTTGTAGAGGCCGTGCTCCATGACGTCTGCCTTAAGCTGCGCCCACTCGTCCGCGGTCGGGGTGTGGATCGAGGAAGCATCGAAAAGCTCCTGGACGCGCGGAGTGCGCGGCTTGAACCCCTCCGGATCAAAGTTGTCGAAGTACGCGCCAGAGGCGTACTCGGACTTCTCGAAGTCGGCGAAGCGCACGCCGCGTTCCTTCGCAATGGCGTTGGAGGCGCGCAGCGCGGCGTAAAGCACCGCCGCGAAGTAGGCGTTGGTGAAGTCCAAGCCTTCCTCCGAACCGTAGTAGATGTGCTCGCGGCCCAGGTAGCCGTGCAGGTTCATCTGGCCCAAGCCAATGGCGTGCGCGTCATCGTTGCCCTTGCGGATGGACGGCACAGAGTTAATTGCCGTGCTATCCGAAACGGAGGTCAGTCCGCGCACGGCAGTCTCCACGGTCTTGGCGAAGTCCGGGGAATCCATGGTCATCGCGATATTGAGCGAGCCCAGGTTGCACGAGATATCGGAGCCCAGCTTCTCGTAAGAGAGATCGTCATTGAACTCGGAGGGCTCGTTGATCTGCATGATCTCGGAGCAGAGGTTTGACATATTGATCCAGCCGGTCTTTACCGGGGTCGCACGGTTCACGGTGTCCTCGAACATGATGTACGGGTAGCCGGACTCAAACTGGATCTCCGCGATGGTCTGGAAGAAGTGGCGCGCGTTGATCTTCTTCTTGTGGATGCGCGGATCCTCGACCATCTCGGCGTAGTGCTCGGTAATGGAGATATCGCCGAAGGCCTTGCCGTAGACGCGCTCCACGTCGTACGGGCTAAACAGGTACATATCGTCGTTCTTGCGGGCCAGCTCGAACGTGATATCCGGGATGACGACGCCGAGCGAGAGGGTCTTAATACGGATCTTCTCGTCCGCGTTCTCGCGCTTGGTGTCGAGGAAGCTCAGGATGTCCGGGTGGTGGGCGTTGAGGTACACCGCGCCGGCGCCCTGGCGAGCACCGAGCTGGTTGGCGTAGGAGAAGGAATCCTCGAGCAGCTTCATGACCGGGATGACACCGGAGGACTGGTTCTCGATATGCTTGATGGGCGCGCCGGACTCGCGGATATTCGACAGGAGCAGAGCCACGCCGCCGCCGCGCTTGGACAGCTGCAGAGCGGAGTTGATGGAGCGACCGATGGATTCCATGTTGTCCTCAATACGCAGGAGGAAGCAGGACACGAGCTCGCCGCGCTGCGCCTTACCTGCATTGAGGAAGGTCGGGGTGGCCGGCTGGAAGCGGCCGGTCATGATTTCATCCACGAGGTTCTCAGCGAGAGCCGTATCACCATCAGCGAGGAAGAGCGCCGTCATGGACACACGATCCTCGAAGCGCTCGAGGTAACGGCGGCCATCGAAGGTCTTCAGCGTGTAGGACGTGTAGTACTTGAACGCACCGAGGAAGGACTGGAAGCGGAACTTGTACGAGTACGCACGCTTGAACAGCGACTTGATGAAGGCGAAGTCATAGGCGTCGATGACGGCCTTGTCGTAGTAGTTGTTCGTGATGAGGTAGTCGATCTTCTCTTCCAGATCGTGGAAGTAGACCGTGTTCTGGTTGACGTGCTGAAGGAAGTACTGGTTTGCCGCCTCACGGTCCTTGTCGAACTGGATGCGACCGTTCTCGTCATAGAGGTTAAGAAGCGCGTTGAGCGCGTGGTAATCGAGTTGCTGCTCCTGGGTGACCGGTTCCGGAACGGTCTTTCCTACAAGATTCGACACGTATGAGCCCTTCCTAAAATTCGTGGGGTATAACGACTGCGTACGCCCACTTTAGTTTTGCTTGGCCACGGCCGCAGGGCACGTGGTCACAGCACTGAACTGATAAACCCCCGGCAGGCGCAGACGGCGCCTGGCCGAGGGATGGAAATATGAAGTTTTACGCCGCCTCGAGGCCCAGATCCTGGGCCGCTCCCAGGAGACCCTCGCGGCACAGACGAACATCCTCGTCCGTACCCAGGAGCTCGAAGCGATAGACATAGGGAACCTTGCACTTGGCAGCGATAACATCGCCCGCCTTGCCAAAGTCTGCACCGAAGTTCGAGTTTCCGCCGGCAATCACCGCGCGGATAAGCGAACGGTTGTGTTCGTCATTAAGGAAACGAATGACCTGTGGCGGCACAGGACGCGAGTTCTGGTGCGAGATGCTCGCGCCGCCACCATAGGTGGGACACACCAGCACATACGGCTCATCAACGATGAGCGGCTCTTCCGACTTGCGGAGGGGAATGCGGGCGCTGGGCAGACCAAGTTTGTCTACGAAGCGGCGCGTATTTTCCGTGGCGGAGGAGTAGTACACGACCAACATGGTGCGACCTTCTTTGTTTGTGCGGTATGAAACGGTGCCGCGCGGCTCACGTGGAGACCACGCTGCCGGAGCTAGCCAGAACTAGGCAGCAGCCTTCGCCAGGGACTTGATGCGGTCCGGACGGAAGCCAGACCAGTGCTCACCGTCGACCTCGACGACCGGTGCGGCGACGTAGCCGAGAGCCATGATGTAGTCACGAGCCTCGTCATCCATGGAAACATCGATGATGTTGTACTCAAGACCTGCGCGGTCGAGAGCCTTCTTCGTAGCGTTGCACTGGACGCAAGCGGGCTTGGTGTAAACGGTGATAGACATAGCGGCGATTCCCTTAAGATAAAGCTGAGTTTCTCGGTCGTTGAAGGCGTGTGCGATTGCGTCGCAGCGGGCCCATTCCCTCCTTCCCCGGAGGACTGCTGACCGCCACAAGCGAGCGCCTTAGCTCGACCGCTTCAACATGAATGACACTATACTTTGTGGCCATATGCCGCAACCGATACTAGATATAGTAGTTACAGGGGTGGAATTCCCAGCTGGGCACTGCCCCCAGCCCTACATGTTGGTAGCCGCTTCACACCCACGAAGTTACACACATGGAATTCCCCAGACTTATCCACAACCCGTCCCTGGGAAATTCACAGGGCGCGTGAGCAACGTCACATTTTTTGTGCAACCGCCATCCCCCTGCCGGACGTTCCCCGATAGCCTGTGGCGTCGCTCAACGCCGCCGAACTCGTGCCATCGCCCCTTCTCCCCTGCCTTCGCGTTAGGCGCACACTGCCAGGCCCCTCGCGGCCAGAACGGCCCGCACGACAGCCCGCACTCCCACGGGGATGACTACGCCCCGGAGCCACAACCCAGCCGACCCTAGCGTGACCCTCACACTCCGTCGATTCGACTTTCGTCCATTTCCCCAGCCACCCCAAGGCTAAGACAAAACGCACTGCGCCCCGCGGCCACAAAACCGTGGCGCGGGGCGCAGTGAAAGATGTGCAGTTCTTAGCCCTGGCGAGCCTTGAAGCGCGGATCCTTCTTGTTGATCACGAAGACCTTGCCGTGACGGCGCACAACCTGAGCGCCCGGCTTGTTCTTCAGCGACCGAAGCGACTTGCGGACCTTCATCGGGCGCTCCTTTCGTTATGCGCTATAAATAAACAGCGGGTGAATAATATAGCATGACACATACGCGTCATGACACGAGGTGAAATGTTACCCCACGCCCTACCCATACACCAAAACGCTTAGTCTTCGGAGTAGCGACGCCGCAGGGTGCGGCCCACCTCTTCAAGACTGCGGCCCATCGTTTCCGGTACGAGCGCACGCGTATAACCCATGGCCACGATGCCCAGCACACCGAGGATAGCGAAGGCTATGGGACCGGTGAGCCACTCGACCAGCGGCAGAAAGAACTGTGCCACGACCCAGTTCGCGGCCCAGAGGGTCAGCCCCGCGATACCCATGCCCAGCCCGCGCACGCGCAGCGGCACGAGCTCAGAGATAAGCAGCCAGGTCGTGGGTGAGACGGCGGCCTGCTGCGAGGCGATGAAGACCGCCATGAAGATGAGCGAGACCCCGGCCATGGTCGTGGAGTCCTCCGCAAAGGAATAGACCACGGCGAGGATAAAGAGGGACACGGCGTTACCCGCGAGGCCAATGAGAAGAAGGCGCCGGCGGCCAATCCGGTCGACGACGTGGAGTCCGGCCCAGCACGCAACGACGGAGACGGCACCGATGAGCATGGAGGTGTAGACAGAGTTCTGTGTCGAGATGCCCACGTGGTTCATCATCGTCGGGGCGAAGTACACGATGGCGTTAACCCCGGTGATCTGTTGAGTCAGCCCCATGAGCATGGCCAGACCTACCGAGACGCGCATCCAGCGACTGCTGAGGAGCTCGCGTAGCTGCGTGCCGACAGACGGGGCGGCGTCATCCGTATCCATGTCAGGAACAGGCATATTGGTTCGGCACGCCACGCGTGCGGCGGTGCGGCTGTGGCCGTGCTGCGTGAGCCACGTGGGAGTCTCCGGCAGGAAGGCCATGCCCACGGCGAGCAGGGTGCCAGGAACGGCAGCAAGCCCCAGCATGAGACGCCAGTTGCCGCCGCTAGCCAGGGCGGAGTTCACGAGATAGGCGGCAAGCTGTCCCACCACGATCATGAGAGTATTGAGCGAGACCATGCGTCCGCGCACGCGAGCGGGGACCATCTCCGCGATATACATGGGCGACACGATGGACACGGTGCCGACGGCGACGCCGAGGAAGGCGCGGGCGCAGGCAAGCCCCGTTATGGATTCCGACAGGGCACACCACACTGAGCCCAGGACGAAGACTATGCCGCCGAGGATGAGGGTGATGCGACGGCCGAGGAGGTCTGCGACGCGGCCGGCCACGAGCGCGCCCAGGGCCGCGCCGATAAGCAGCGTGGAGGTCACCAGCCCCTCCCCGTGGGCAGACATGCCAAACTCCGGCGCAATAAAAAGGAGGGCCCCAGACATGACGCCTGTGTCATAGCCGAAGAGTACTCCGCCGAGCGCGGCTATGCCCGCGACAAGGCGAATGTAAGTGCGTTCATTCACGAGCAGCTATTGTTCCAGCCCACTACGATGGGCTGCATGTCTACTACCACCGGAAATCTCCAGTCCACCATCATAAAAGCGCTGGGTGTTAAGCCCTTTATCGATCCAGACCGAGAGATTGAGACCCGCGTCACCTACCTCGTGGACTACCTGCGCACGACCGGCGCGAAGGGCTTTGTCCTTGGCATTTCCGGCGGCCAGGATTCCACTCTCGCCGGCAAGCTCGCCCAGCTGGCGTGCGACCGCGTCGACGGCGCGGAGTTCTACGCCGTGCGCCTGCCCCACGGCGTGCAGGCGGACGAGGAGGACGCGCAGGTGGCGTTGCGATTTATTGAGCCGGATCACTCCCTCACGGTCAATATCAAGGACGCAACGGCGGCGCTTGATGACGCAGTCGCGCAACAGCTAGGCAAGGTCGGCCTTGGCGACTTCAACCGTGGCAACGTGAAGGCTCGTCTACGTATGACGGCGCAGTACGCGCTCGCCGGCGAGGTGGGCGCGCTCGTGCTCGGAACGGATCACGCCGCAGAAAATGTCACCGGATTCTTCACCAAGTGGGGCGACGGCGCAGCGGATCTGCTGCCGCTCGAGGGACTCAACAAGCGCCAGGGTGCAGCGCTCCTCCAGGCCCTCGGCGCGCCGGACTCCACGTGGGAGAAGATCCCCACAGCCGACCTCGAGGAGGACAAGCCGCAGCTGCCGGACGAGCAGGCGCTCGGCGTGACCTATACCGATATCGATGATTTCCTGGAAGGCAAGGAGGTCTCCCCCGCTGCGCAGGAGCGCATCGAGGAGCTGTGGCGCCGCGGCGCACACAAGCGCCGCATGCCGGGCGGTCCGGTCACTAATTAGTCGGACGCTCCGCCGCGGGCGGCGCTAGCGCAGAAGCTCGAGCGTCGCCTGCGCCGCGCGCGTCAGTGGCTGGGCGTAGGCGGGTCCATGTGTCTGCGCGTGCACTGCGAGCGGATGGAGCTGGTGGAGCGGGAGCTGCTCCCAGATATCCTCCGGTGCGCCATAGCCGCCAAAGATCTCGTCGAGCAAGGGGGCATCGAACAGCGCGAGCATGCCCAAGTCGGTGTAGGGGTGGCCACCGTGCGCGGCGGGGTCAATCATGACGCCGCGCACTCCCCCGCCCGGAGCCGGGGTGAAGATGAGGTTGCCGGACCACAAGTCGCCGTGGAGGCGCGCGGGGGCGACGTCCCAGTCACGGGCAGCGATGGCGTCGCAGGCGCGCTCCACGAGGGCGAGGGCCGGCGCGGCGAGGTTTCCCACCCGTGCGGCGGCGCGGGCGAAGGGGCGCACGCGTTGCTCCGCGTAGAACTCACCCCAGTTATCCGTCGGCTCACAAGGCTGCTCGATGCTGCCAATGTACGTACGTCCGGCCCAGCCCGCGGGAGGGGCGCCGAAGGCGGGCGCACCGGCTTGGTGGAGGCGCCGGAGTGCCGCACCGAACTCGTGCGCCGCGCGCGGAGTGGCCCGCGCCGCGGCGAGCCTTTCGATAGTGAGCTCCGTCCCGCCGACGCTGAGGACGGGCACGACGGAACCCGGGACGGCATCGGCAAGCCGGGTTAAGGGACAGAATGTGTGTCCGGATGTGC
>NZ_KQ961738.1:0-83681 GCF_001563605.1 Corynebacterium sp. CMW7794 | reverse complement strand
GGACTCCCAGTCCAAAAACCTCATGGACATAACAGACTTTGCCTTCAAAGCGCTCGACTAGCGAGCTAAGGACAAGGAGATTGTTCCCTTTGATGATGAGGTTGTCATCCTCGTTTAATTCCGTCACAGCGCTAGAGCCATCAGAGTCGTACCGCACCGCGTTGACAAAAGCTTTCGGCGCAAGCAAACGAGCAACCTCGTCCGAGGCGAGTGTCTCGTTATAAAAGACCTCGTCTCGCTTCTCGTCCTCTTTGTCCTGCCCACCCTCAAGAACACAGTCTTTGTAAGGCCAAACGAGGCTAACGTCATTCAAGGAACTCACCAACGCCCCGTCCGCAGCGGAGAGCCCAATTTTGTTACGGAAGCTCGTGTAACTGTCGGGCAAGAACTCCTTCGAATTAACCACCCACATGAACTTCTCCAAGTCGAAGACTGTATAGCCACCGACCTCCTTGAACAAGTGGGTACCCAGCCGAGGGGAACTCAGCAATGTTTCGAGCAGCGCTGAATCTAAACGGTGCGCCGCATCTCGGATGACGGGCTTGAGAAGTCGGCCGTCTTGGGACACGAACCGGGCGTCACCCTTTAGGGCCTCTTCAAGTTCTTGCAAGAATCGCATGCGTCAACATCCTTCGTATTCACATTCGGTCGATCCGTACCACCTGATTGCAGCGCCGCCATGAGGGCATAGCAGCAGGATGAAGGTGTACGAAAGCGCTATACGTAAGATCAAGTGTAACACAACTCACAAATTAACGATAACGTACAGCAGAGAGTTTCTTTTCACCGCTCGACATGCGGAACAACAAAAGCCGTGCCATACTTTTCTCGGAACGCCACGGTTGAGCAGTGTCACCCCCGATACACACAGGCAGATCTCCCCCCGAACTGCCGGCTCCCATGGCGTTCCTCGTTGCCGTAGCCCCTCACCAACACATCCTGTCGTTTAGGCCACCAACAGCTCTGGAGACAGCGCCGCTTTGTTGGAGTGTTGCAGTCTCATCTAGTGCAGGATTCAGACCCTAGTGCACCATCTAGTGCACCAAATGGCGTATTTTACCGAAAATAAAGAAAGCCCCTACCAGCGTTTCCACTGGTAGGGGCAGGAAGTTGGTAGCGGGGGCAGGATTCGAACCTACGACCTCTGGGTTATGAGCCCAGCGAGCTACCGAGCTGCTCCACCCCGCGACGCATGAAACAAAGAGTTTCACTATCGACTGGAAGGCTTGCGCCCTCCGTGGCGACCCCTGTAACTATACATACCGTCTCCGACTAGACAAAATCGCCAGGGCATCCCGTATAAAAGGGAACCCTGGCGATGGTTTCACGCGGGGTAGCGCTTACTTGTTGAGGTTCTGGTACTCCTTGACCGCCTTGTCGAGTTTGTCGAGGGCCTTGCCGTACTCCTCGTGGGAGCCGTCGCGGGCGTCCTCGATGCCCTTGAGCGCGTCGTTGATGGCGTTGATGGCCTCACCCTCGTTGGAGCTCGCCGGCGCGGACGCCGGAGCCGAGGGGGTGGTTGCCTTGTCGGCATCGCCGGAGGTGGGGGCATCGGAAGGCTGAGCGTCGGTGGAACCGGTGTCGCCGTCGATCTCCTCGATGTCCTGAGCAGCCTTCGGGTCGATGCCCACCTGGCTGAGCGCCTCAGAGATGGTGGGCGCGTAACCAATGGAGCCCTTGTAGGACACGAGCACGCGCAGGAGCTTGGGGAACGCGGATTCCTGGTTCTTACGCTTGGAGTAGATGGGCTCGAGATAGAGCAGCTCGCCGTCGCCGACGGGGAGGGCAAGCAGGTTGCCGTTCTGCAGCTGGTTCGTGGACTCCCATAGCGAGCGGTCGCGGGCGACCTGGTCCGAGGACATCATGGCGTCCTGGGCCTGCTTGGGGCCAAGCGTCTGCGTGTCCGTGGGCAGGACGCGGACGGTGATCTTGCCGTAATTGTCCGGGTCCGAGGACGCGGACATGTGGGCGGAGAGGAACTCACGCTTCAAGCCACGGAAGGTGGTGATGAGCTGGAAGCTCGGCTTCTTCGTCTCCGGATCAGCGGCCATGACGTAGTACGGCGGCTGAGACAGCGCGTTGGTGCCCTCGGCGGCATTGGGATCCTGCGGGACGGACCAGAACGCGTCGTTGTTGAAGAAGACGCCCGGATCGGAGACGTGGTAGCGGGCCAGCAGGTTGCGCTGGACCTTGAACATGTCCTCCGGGTAGCGCAGGTGGTCGCGCAGCTCCTCAGAGATCTCAGAGTTCGGCTTCACAACGCCCGGGAAGACGCCCTCCCAAGCCTTGAGGACGGGGTCTTCGGTATCGAACTCGTAGAGGGAGACCGAGCCGTCATACGCGTCGACGGTGGCCTTCACGGAGTTGCGAATGTAGCCCACCTGGTCGTTGATGAGGCGCTGCGTCGTGCCGTCGGGGCTGAGCGCGTCCTGCGTCTCATCCGCGAGCGAGGTGCGCTGGGAGTACGGCAGGTTGGACAGCGTGGTGTAGCCGTCAACGATCCACTTGATGCGGCCGTCGATGACGGCCGGGTAGGTCTTCGAGTCGGTGGTGAGCCACGGGGCGACTTCCTCGACGCGCTGACGCGGGTCGCGCTCGTAGAGAATCTTGGACTCCGCACCGACGCGATCAGAGAGCAGGAAGTTCATCTCGCCGTACTTGAGGGCGTACGCCGTGCGGTCGACGATATTGCCGATGCCGACGCCGCCGGAGCCCTCATAGGTGTAGGTGGACTGGTCCGTATCGTATTCGACGGACTCGTTACCTGTCTTGCCCACGATGGCGTAGTCACGGCCGTCGCGCGCCGAGGCGATGACGGGGCCGAAGTAGATGCGCGGCTCCTCGACGTTGATGCCCAAGGAGGACTCGGCGTCCTTGGTCTCACCCTCACCCTCGGCCTCCTTGCCGGCCTTGGTCTGGAGGTCAGAGACGGTAAAGACCGGGTAGCCACCACGGGTGGAGCCGGCGTCACGGGCGACCTCGTCGACCTTGTTGGCCTCGGCCGCAATGAAGCCGTTGCCGTGGGTGTAGACGGTGTGGCGGTTAATCCAGTTGAGCTGGTTTTCACTCAGCGCGTTGGGGTCAAGCTCGCGGGCGGCGACCACGAAGTCGCGCATCTCGCCGTCGATCTCGTAGCGGTCCATCTCGAGCGTGTCCGGGAAGCCGTAGAAGTTGCGCAGCTGCTGCATCTGGGTAAAGGTCTCGCCCAGGATGTCCGGGTCGAGCAGACGCAGGTTATTGATCGTCGCCTCGTCCGAAGCCACGGCCTCGTCCGACGCGCCTTTCGCGCCCCAGTTGTTCTCGTAGGTCACGTTGTCATCGCCAATGCCGTAGGCATACTTCGTGGACTCGATATTGCGCGTAATCGATTCCGCTTCCTTCGCCTGACGGTTCGGGTCGACGGAGAAGCGCTGCATGAGCACCGGCCACACGTTGCCGATGACGACGGAGGAGACGAGCATAAGCACGACGGCTAGGCCCGGAATGCGCAGGTCCTTGATCACGATGGCCATGAAGAACGCGATGGCCACGAAGACGCCGATGACCATGAGGATGATCTTCGCCGGCAGGTACGCATTGATATCGGTGTAGGAGGCACCAGTGAAGATGGAGTTGTCCCTGTACAGCAGCTCGTAGCGCTCAAACCAGTAGCCAGCGACCTCGAGGAGCATCCAGATGCCGCCGGTAATCGCCAGCTGCTTGCGCGCCGCCGGTGAGACGGAGCCGCGCACGCCCGCCGGGCGGGAGCCAATGCGGATGCCGCCCAGCACGTAGTGGCCCACGAGCGCGATGAGGAACGCGAGCATGGTGAGCAGCGAGAGCGTGGAGATCACAAACTGGTAGACCGGCAGCTGGAAGGCGTAGAAGCCCAGATCCATGTGGAACTGCGGATCGTCCACACCGAAGGACTGTCGGTTGATAAACAGCATGACCGCACGCCAGTTGGACTGGGCCAGGAAACCGGCGACGATGCCGACGAGGAGAGGCAGCACGCGCAGGAACGCGCCCATGGACTTCTCAATGGACTGGCGGTAGGCGTAGACCGGCGAGTTGAGATCACCCAGGTCGAGGTCGTCCGGACGTCCGCGCCACACGAACCACGCCGCGGCCCACGTGATGAGTCCCGCGATGATCGCGGTGACGAAGAAGATCGCGAGGCGTGCGAGCACCGTCGTGGTGAAGACGCCGCGATAATCAATCGCACCGAACCACTTCCAGTCCGTGTAGAAGCCCACGAGCAGCGGGCCTACAAAGAAGAGGAGACCAAGAATGGTGACGGTCCAGGCCAACAGCCGGGATGGCCGTCGCATGGGGGCATTGGGTCGTGTGAGTCCGGTGGACAACGCCAACTCCAATCAGTTATCGAAGAGATGAGCAAACGGTATAGTCTTCCAGCTTAAGGAAGTAACACAGCATTAACGAATGAGGTCATCAATGAGTTCCCTCTCCCCCAATCAGCAGGCGCTCAATAAGGCCATGCGCGAGGCCGTCGAATTCGTCCACGCGGAGGGCTGGGACGCCGCCCCTACCCTCTTCGCCCTCGTGCCCTCCGAGCTGCTCGTCGACGCGCTCGACTCCCTCGATGACTCGCCGCTGACCCTCGTCGTGCAAAACGATCTGCCGGACAATATCGAGGCCGGCTCGGAGCAGCTCGCGGATTATGTCTCGCGCCTGGCCTGGCCAGCCGAGGTCGCCGGCGTCATCCTCGCCCAGGAGATCCTCTTCCGCGACACCGCGTCTCACGACGCGTCGGCTAGTGTCGCGTCGGCGCCAACCGACGCCCCACGCCCGGCGCGCCTCTACTCCGGCGTCCTGCGTGAGGAAGGAATTGAACAGACCTTGCTGCAGCTGCGCCCCACCGAGGAAGAGCTCGAGGCCGCAGGCCCCTTCGCCCAGGACGAGATCCAGCTGCGCGGCGGTCCTCAGGTCGCCCCCGGCGTCATCGCGGCGCTGCGCTACGGATTGGAGCAGGATCCCGAGGAGCTTTACTAGCCGCGTCCTCTAGACTGATAGAAGACTTCACTCACAGGACAACTCGTCTCAGGAGGCTCTCGTGCGCCACGTTTCCGCCGCCCACTCGCTCGCCCGTCTCGCCACGGTCGCGCTCATCCCTGCCCTCCTCGTTGGTTGCGGCTCCGATGACACCGCCGACACCCCGCCGGAGACCCCCGCCCCCGCCGCTCCTGCGTCCCCCACTGTGACCTCCACGTCGGCGTCGAGCACCTCGTCGCCCGCGGCGACGACCTCCGCGTCGACTTCCGCGACGTCTTCGGCATCTGAGTCCTTAGAGCCGTCTTCTTCCAGCGCCACCACGACGTCCTCGGCGTCGCGCTCCTCGCGCGCGGACTCCGTGGAAGATGTCGCGGACATCTTTGGCACGCTAGCGCCCCGCTCGTTCTTCAACGAGCTAGAGGAATGCGACAGCGCGGGACTCAAGGATTCCTACAACTGCTCAGGCCCCGAGGTCGGCCAGTTCCAGTTCTCTAAGTCCGAGACTAAGGCCGCGCAGACGACGCAGCTGCTCGAGGAGCTCAAGTCCTCGCGCCTGCTCTACAACGATGACGTGCGCCTCGTGGGTTGGACGATGTTCGGCTCCACCGCCATCATCACGGTCGTCGACAATGACGAGGGCCTCGTCATGCAGCAGATGACGAGCACCGACGAGCAGGATCCCAAGGACAAGATCCGCGAGCTCGGCCTCCTCGACGGCGGCGACGCCGCGGAAGAATAACCGACCGCGCCATGAAAGTCGACAGGTTAAGGCTGACAGGTCTTTACCTCGCCGCCGTGGGCGAAGGCGTCCATAGCTGCGACGGAATCCGCGATGGTGTCCACTGACGCAATGACCATGTCGCCGGTATCGCGGCTCATGGCTTCCGCGCAATTGCTGCTGGGGGCAAGGAAGAGTTCCGCGCCCGCGTCGCGCGCCGCGCGCACCTTGTGCACGATGCCGCCGATGGGGCCCACCGTGCCGTCTTCGGCGATGGTGCCGGTGCCTGCCACGAAGTGACCGCCGGTGAGGTCGCCGGGCGAAAGCTTGTCGATGACGGCGAGCGAGAACATCATGCCGGCCGAAGGACCGCCAATGTCTTGCAGGTTGTAGGTGACCTCGACGTCGGTGACCGGCTGGGAGGACATGAGGATGCCAAGCAGGGCCTTCTTCTTGTCATTCGGGTTCTCGCCGAGCGTCACGGTCGCAGTCTGCTCCTTGGCGTCCTTGGCAGCGTCGGCCTTGTCATCCGGCTGCGCGGACTCATCCGCCGCGCGCTTGAAGCCGAGTTTTACCTCGTCGCCCGGCGCCTTGGCCTGGATGAGCTTCTGCGCTTCCTCCGGCTTGGAGACGGCCTGCCCGTCGACGGAGGTGAGGATATCGCCGGCTTCGAGGGCTCCTGCGGCCGCGGCGTCATCCATAACCTTGGCAACGACAATTTCCACGGGTTTGCCCAGGTAGTCCATCGCGGCGACGGTCGCGGCAGACTCGGACTGGGTGAACTGGGCCTCGTTGGCCTCAGTGACTTCTTCCTGCGTCATATCCTGCGGGATGATCTGCTCGACGGGGACGATGGTGTCATCCGTCGAGGCCCAGCGCGCGATGACCTGCGCGAGCGACATGTTGGTGCGCACCGAGACCGTCGTCATATTGAGCTGGCCCTTGGGCTGCTCGACCTCAGTCTTGCCTTCCGTCGACTCGACGTCGACGACCTGGACGCCCTCAACCTCGCCGAGCGTATCCACGGTGGGACCGGGGCCCTCGGCAGCATAAGGCACGGTGAGCGAGATATCCGTGCCGGGAACGTGGTCGAGGCTCACGGCCGCAGCGAGCACGAGAACAGGGATGGCTCCCCAGGTCACAGTCCGCAGGCGGCGCTTCGATGCTGAATTCACGAATGAACAGCCTACCCGTGATCGCTCAAAGCGTTGTATTTCGAGACTGCATGCGACCCATCTGCCGCGCCTGGGCCGGTACATTGGGAAGGCATGAGCAATGGATTCGGTTTTTCCTTCCCCAACAACAATGGCGACGACGACGATGACAACAACCGCCGCGGCGACAACCCGTTTGGTGCGTTTGGATTCGGCGGCCCTGGCGCCGGTGGCTTGGGCGACATGCTCAACCAGTTCGGCCAGATGCTCTCCGGCATGGGCTCGTCCATGAATAACCCGGAGAATTCCGGCCCCGTGAACTTCGAGATGGCGCAGCGCATCGCGCGCCAGCAGCTCGGCACCACGGCCAAGCCCTCGGACGCGGATGTCCGCGCCGTCGAGGAGGCCGTGCGCTTGGCGGAGCTCTGGCTTGACGATGCCACCGCGCTGCCCACCGCAGGAGGGCGCGTCGCCGCATGGAGCTCGGAGGACTGGCTCGAGAACACCATGCCCATCTGGCAGCGTCTCGTGACGCCGGTTGCGGAGCATATGAATGAGGCACAGCTCGAATCCATGCCGGAGGAAGCCCGCGAGATGATGGGCCCGATGGCGAATATGATGCGCCAGATGTCCGGCATGAACACCGGCATGCAGCTGGGTGGCTCGCTGGCCGAGCTCGCCAAGTCCGCCATCACGGGCGCAGACTTCGGCCTGCCGGTCTCCCCGGCTGGTGTGACGGCGCTACTGCCGAAGAATATCGAGGCCATCTCGCGCGATCTCACGGTCCCGGCGCAGGAAATCCTCGTCTACATCGCGGCCCGCGAGGCCGCCCGCCAGCGCTTGTTCACCCACGTGCCGTGGCTTGTCGAGCGTGTCGTCTCCGCCGTGGAGGAATACGCCGTGGGCCTGGTCATCGACACCTCGCACATCGAGGAAGCCACGCGTGAGCTCAACCTCGAGTCCGGCGACCCGCAGGCCATCCAGGACGCGATGGCCAAGCTGCAGGGAATGGACCTCACGCCACGCATCACCTCGCGCAACGCGTCCGCCACCACGCGCCTGGAAACCCTCCTCGCGCTCGTCGAGGGCTGGGTCGACGTCGTCGTCACCGAGGCGCTCACGGAGCGCATTCCGTCCGTGGCGACCATGAATTCCGCGTGGGCGCGCCGCATCGCCTCCGGCGGCTCGGCCGAGCACGCGCTGAGCAAGGTCGTGGGCATCGAGATCGGTGCCCCGCAGATTGCCAAGGCCGCCGAGCTGTGGCGCCGCTCCACCATCGCGGTGGGCTCCACCAAGCGCGATACGGCCTGGGACCACCCGGACTTCCTGCCGACTGCAGAAAACATCGAGAACCCGGCCGAGTTCATCGATACGCTGCTCGATGACGCCCCGGCAGATGACTTCGAGGCCGAGTTCGCGAAGCTCGAGGAGATGCTCCGCGGTGAGGGTGGCGCCGAAGAGAAGGACAAGGACCCCGAGGACGACGAGTAGTCGTACCTCTCCCCTGCCCCGGGCCGGATGGCTGAGCTAGCGCTCGCCGCCCGGCCCGAAGCGTTGGTAGGCCTCGAGAAAGCCTTTCGCACGCTCGGCACGCGGCGCGCGGTCCGCCCACTCCCAGAACTCGCGGCTGTGGTTGGGCACAAAGGTATGCGTGAGTTCGTGGACGAGCACCGCATCCAGCACATAATCGGGCACGTGCTGAAGCCGATCGCTCACACGAATCGCGCCCGTGGACGTTGTGCAGCTCGCCCAGCGCGTGGTCATATTCCCCACCCATCGGATAGACGTCCACTGCGCGTGGCCCTCGAGGATTTCGGCGTTGAGACGTGCGGCGCGGTCACTCAGGGCGGCATCGGAAAGAGGGGCGGCCTTGCGCTTCTTCATGGCGCGCGCCAGCATGTCCTCCACGGCGCGCTCCTCCTCGGCCTTGGACAGGCGCGCGGGGATGCGGACCTCCAGCACGCTGCCTTTAAACCGCGCCTCGATGGTGCGGCGGCGCCGGGCGGAGCGAATGACTTTGACCGGCGGACGTGCGCTTTCTTCCATAGCGGGCAGTCTACCGCTGGCTCAGCTAGACTCGCAGTCGCACTGTTTAAACGCTAGGGGGAAGTGTCATGGGGGTTCTGTATCGCCGCACGCCCGGGGTCCGCATTATTGTGCGCGATCCCGGCGCCATCCAGTTCGGTTTCGACGCGACGCGCGCGGGGCTTATCGAAGTCGCCGATGCCGCCGCCGTGGCCCGTGCGCTGCGCCAGCTCGATGGTTCGGTCTCGCGCGAGCGCTTCGTTTATCAGCTGCGCGCGGCAGGCGTGGGCGACGGCGCTCCAAGCCTCGTGGACGAGCTCGTGTCCTTTGGTCTGTGGCAGCCGCTACGTCCGCCGGACGCCATCTACGTGCTGGGTATGTCTCCGCTTGCTCTACAGGTCTGCGATGCGCTGCGCGCGGATGGCTTCCGCGTGCGTCGGCCACGATTAGGCGAGCTCACCGCACACTACGTGCAGCGCATCGACCCGGACGTGCCCGTCCTGTGCATCGACGAGGACCGCCACATGGCCATGCTCGCGCGGATTATCCGCTCGATGCCCAGCACGTGGCTGCCGGTCACGACCTTCGATACCCGCGTGTTGCTGGGTCCCTTCCACACGCACGGCAAGGGGCCTTGCCCGCTGTGCTTTAGCCTGCACCGCACGGACGCGGACCCGCACTGGGTCACGGTGACGGACCAGCGGCATCCCACGGACTCGCTTGACTCCCTCGTGGCGCTGGCCGGTGTCGCGCACATCGTGGCCGCCGCGCGCCACCTCGTGGGAAGGCCAGGCCTGCCCGGCGCGACACCGGTGCGCTGGATGCCCGGCGAGGTACGCGAGATTGACGTCTTTGGCCGCACGCACCAGCAGTTCCTTGAGCCGCATGCGCGCTGCCCGGCGTGCTTCCAGGCGGAAGCCTAAAACGCACAAAACCCCGGCCTTGTGCGGCCGGGGCGGTGCGCGATGTATTAGGAACGGACGAGAGCCGCGTCCTCTGCATCCTCTGCGGACTCCGGGTCGAGGATGCCCGCAATGCCATCTTCGGCAGCGTCCCAGGTGTCCTTGTCCCAGATGCCGGCACGCTTGGCCACGATGGTGGCGGCGAGCGACTGGCCGGTGACGTTGACCGCGGTGCGGCCCATGTCGATGATGGGCTCGATGGCGAGCAGCAGGCCGACGCCGGCGAGCGGCAGGCCCAAGGTGGACAGCGTCAGGGTGAGCATGACGGTCGCGCCCGTCGTGCCAGCCGTAGCAGCCGAGCCAATGACGGAGACGAAGATGATGAGCAGGTACTGCGTGAGCGTCAGGTCAATGCCGTAGAACTGTGCCACGAAGATGGAGGCGATGGCCGGATAGACGGAGGCGCAGCCGTCCATCTTGGTCGTCGCACCCAGCGGGATGGCGAAGGAAGCGTACTCGCTGGGCACACCCATGGCGCGCTCGGTGACGCGCTCCGTCACGGGCATGACCCCCATGGAGGAACGGGTCACGAAGCCCAGCGAGAAGACCGGCCACACGCGCTTGTAGAAACCAAAAACGGACAGGCCGTTGAGCTTGAGCACCGCCGGGTAGACGACGCCGAGGACGAGTGCCAGGCCGATGTACATAGCGAGCACGAACTTGCCCAGGGAGCCAAGGGCGTCCCAGCCGTAGGTTGCGACGGCCTTGCCGATAAGAGCCGCGGTGCCAATCGGCGCCAGGCGGATGATCCACCACAGGATGACCTGGATGACCTTGAGGAAGGACTCGGTAAAGCGCAAGAACGGGTCCGCGGCCTTGCCAGCCTTCACAGCAGCGATGCCGATGGCCAGGGAGATAACGAGCAGCTGCAGCGCGCCAAAGCTCAGGGAGACCTCGCCATCGCTAAAGGATGCACCCAAGCCGATGAAGTTGCTGGGCAGCATGGACTGCAGGAATGCGGTCCACGAGCCGACGTGCGACGGGTCGGCGGCGGTAGCTGCATCGACGGAGGTGCCCACACCTGGTTTGAGAACGACGGCGACCAGGATGCCGACGAGTACGGAGAAGAACGCCGTGATGGCGAACCACACGAGCGTGGAAATGGCGAGCGAGGCCGCGTTGGTGACCTTGCGCAGGTTCGCCACGGAGGTAACGACCGCGGCAAAGATGAGCGGCGGGACCATTGCCTTGAGCAGCTGGACGTACGCCGAGCCGATGCCTGTGAGCGTCGTCGTCAGCCAGCTGGCGTCGTCCTCGGCGCGGCCGGCGTCCATGCCGGACGCGATGAAGCCCACAATCAGGCCGATGATAAGGCCCGCGATGACCTGCGCGCCGAAGCCGGTGGCCCAGCCCGGCAGTCCGCGCTTGGTCTCCTGCGGCTGCGCGTTCGCAGTGGTGGTGTTACTCATGAGGAGTTCCTTTAAACAGCTTTGTACATTATTGAACCGTCTCGGCTATAAATTTTAGACCGATCGGTTTATTTACTTTCGGTACAACAGCCTAACCCCTCGTGCGCATTCCACCAATGCGGAGCGATGTTCGTCACAGTCGCTCGCACGGCAGCTTCCCCCAAAAATCCCTCCAGCACATATAAGCCCCTCGCCACACCGGCGAAAGCGCCTCTATATGTGCTGGACGTAGATCTCATACTCCGCTAGCCGGTCGGACCGATGCGAGCGCCCCAAGGGTCGTCGTACTGACGGGTGAAATAGTGGTGCCATCGCGTCACCATGCGGTGAAGCCGGCCGGCTAGATTGGGAGACTTCGCCGTGGCGATTTGTTCCACGACATCGCCAAGATGGTGCGCGACGCACGTGCCTGTGTAGCGCAACGTGGTCCAACCGCGAAGGACAGCATCATTGTTCTTCCAATGGTCGCGCACGACGGCGTCGGGCTTGGAGTGAAACTCGAAACCGTTAATTTCGACCGCTACCTGCATGTCGGGGAGAACGATATCCCATAGATAATCACCGATAAAGAAATTGGTGTCCACTCGCATTCCCCGAGCCTTCAGTGCACGCGCGACCTTAGCTTCAGCCCCAGAGTCCGTGAACAAGGCAGCCTGCGTGAGCAACCCGTGGGTATGACGCGGAAGTCGCTCGAAGCCACTGCGGTGGCGTTCGAGCAGGCGCCGGCCGCGCGCGTGGGCATAGTGGTGCTCCAGCGCTGCGAGTGCGAGGTCTCGAGGAGTATCAGTGTCAAAAGCCAGCAGCGGATGATGCACGCGTAAGTCACCCGCGACCACATGGGTGCGCTGTGAGCGTCGTTTGACTGTGTAGAAAGCTGACGGCCCCAATTTCTGCCCGTATGCAACGCTCAAAGGGAATTCGAGCTCCTGTCCGAGATAGAGATGCGCCGCGCTCGTCCCAGTCGCGACAAGGCCCGGATGGCGGCGCTGCAACTCGTGCAAGAGTTCTACAGGCGTCGGCGTACCCCACACGTGAAAACCACGCGTGATGGCGGTGATTGTGCCTGCAGCAAGGTGTGTGCTCAGCTGATGGCACGTGAGACCAGAAACGATCTTCATATCTCCCCCGAGTTGTGCATTGAGCGTTGTGCCGTTCATCCTAACCCGGGAAGCGCGCCAACGCGCGCTAGCGGAAGTTCGACAGGATCTGCAGCACCTCGGCGCCGTAGTTATCCAGCTTCGTCGCGCCCACACCGGACACGCTGAGCAGCCCCGGGAAATCAGAGGGCATGGCTTCGGCGATATTCATAAGCGTCGCGTCGCTGAAGATGATGTACGGCGGCACCTTGTCCTGGCGGGCTCGGTCTGAGCGCCAGGCGCGCAACGAAGAGAAGACGTCCTCACTCATTCCACCGTCGCAGTGCTCGTGGCGGCCCAAGGCCTTCTCGTGCGGGGTGTCCAAGGCAAGGCGGCATACGCGGCAGCGCTTGGCGCGGGAAGTCCGACGGTTGCCGCGGGACTCTTCCAGCTCCGGCACGATGCCGTCGAGGAAGCGCGTGCGATTGCGCGTGGGCGCGGAATCCGGGTTCTTCGCCAGGGACCAGGAACACTGCAAGTGAATGCGGGCACGGGTCACGCCAACGTAGAAGAGGCGGCGCTCTTCTTCTACTTGCTCGTCGCCCGCGCGGATGGCGTGGCGAATGGGCATGGAGCCTTCCTGCAGACCGACGAGGAACACGGCGTCCCACTCCAAGCCCTTGGCGGCGTGGATGGAGGACAGCGTGACACCCTCGACGGTGGGCGGCTGCTTATTGGCCTGGCGCTGCTGAAGCTCCACGCATACGCCTGGCAAGTCGATGCCCGGGGCGTCGTGGACGATCTGCTCCACAAGTCCCACGAGCGCGCGCAAGGACTGCCAGCGCTCGCGTGCCTGAGCGCCGTCCGGTTCCGCAGCGGATAGGCCCAGCGGAGCAAAGGCCGCGCGCGCGATTGCCACGGGGTCATTGGGCAGGTCCGTGCGGCGGGTAGCGCGGATGAGCTCGCCCACGGCCTCGCGGACCTCGGAGCGCTCGAAGAAGCCCTCGCCACCGCGAACCTGGTAGACCACGCCTGCATCCGCAAGCGCTTCTTCAAAGGCGACGGACTGTGCATTGGTGCGGTAGAGAATCGCGATTTCCGAGGCCTTCACCCCCTCGTTGAGCAGGGTAAGAATCTGGCCGGTGACCTCACGGGCCTCGGCCGGCTCGGACTCGTAGGCGTGGTACTGCGGCTCCGGACCCGCCGGACGCATACCGGTGAGTTGGAGACGCGTGCCCGCAATGCGGCCATGTGCCTTAGCGATGACCTCATTCGCGAGATCCGTGATCTGCGGCGTCGAGCGGTAGTCGCGCTGGAGCTTGACCACCGTGGCGTTTTCATATGTGCGCGAGAAGTCGAGCAGGAAGCCCGGAGTTGCGCCGGTGAACGAGTAAATCGTCTGGTTGGCGTCACCGACCACGGTGAGGTCGTCGCGCTCCCCCAGCCAAGCATTCAACACGCGCTGTTGGAGCGGCGTGACGTCCTGATACTCGTCCACGACGAAGGTGCGGTACTGCTCGCGGAACTGCTCGGCAACACCTTGCGAGTTCTCAATCGCGCCCGCGGTATGGATGAGCACGTCCGAGAAATCCAAGAGCATGCCTTCCGGCTGCGTCTTCATCTCCTCGTAGCGGCGATAGGCCTGCGCGACCTTCGCCGGGTCCGAGGGAGTCTTGCGCTGGTACTTCGCGGCGGCAGCCGGGTACGCGTCGGCCGAGACGAGGAAGGACTTCGCCCAGTCAATCTCGCCGATGATGTCGCGGATCATTTCCGTGGACGGCTCCAGCCCCGCCGAGCGCACGGCACGCGCGACCATCGGGAACTTGTTACTCAACAGCTTCCACGGCAGGTCGCCCACAATCTGCGGCCAGAAGTACTTGAGCTGGCGCATGGCCGCCGCGTGGAAGGTACGCGCCTGCACGCCGCCCACCCCCAGCTGGCGCAGACGGTCGCGCATCTCGCCCGCCGCGCGATTGGTAAAGGTCACGGCGAGCACGCGCTGGGGGCTCACCATACCTTCGTCGCAGAGGTGCGCGATGCGATAGGTAATCGTGCGGGTCTTACCAGTGCCCGCACCAGCTAGGATGCACACCGGGCCACGCGGCGCGAGGGCCGCTTTTAGCTGGTCCTCGTCGAGGACAGACAAATCAAGCGCCACTGTTGTACCACTCCATGATCATTCTGTGTGCGATCGAACCGGGCGCCGCAAGCGGGACGCGCGGCAGCTCTGCGCGGGTCACCCAGCGGATCTCCGTAAGCTCCCCGTCGGTCTCAGCGACGGGCTCAAGGTCATTCGTCTGGCCCCAGAAGCCGAGCATGATGCTTCCCGATGCCGCCCACGGCTGCGAGCCCCAATACCGGACGTCGTGCACGCGCCGCCCCGTTTCTTCGAGCACCTCGCGTATAAAGGCTTCCTCGAGGGTTTCCCCCACATCGACGTAGCCGGCAGGCAGAGAGAAGAAGCCGCTGCGTTGCGCGTTGCGACCGAGAAGCAGATACTCGCGGTGGGTAACGACGCCGATGACGGCGGGATCGAGACGCGGGAAGACCTCAAGGCCCGCGGGCGTGCGGCCCACGATATTGCCGGAGGTATAGGTGAGCTCCTCGCCCGTGGACGGGTGGAAGTTATTGAGCTTGCGGTTGCGCCACAGCGCTACGCCGCGAGTGACGACGCGGTCGTGGGCGAAGTCCACCGGACGCAGCGTTTCGTAACCGGGGTGGGCCTCGAGGAATTCCCCGGTGACCTCGACGACGTGGTAGCCAGGCACAATCTTCACGGCCGGGCCGACGGTGGCTGCGCCACCACCAGGCAGGGCCGGCAGCTCGGGTAGCCAGACGGCTTCACCGTCCGGTTGGGCGACCACGAGGCCGCGCGCGGTGACGAGCAGAAACATGCCTTCCCCCTGGCTAGTCATGGGTTTTAATCATCATCCTCGTCGTCTTCGTCATCGTCCGTGAGCGGATCGTTGACGCTCGGCAGGTCATGCTTGATGTAGAGCAAGCGGTCGCCGGGCTTGAGCGCGGCGGCATCGTTAGTGTCGACGCGGTGGACCTCGTTATTACGCAGGACGGCGAGCACGATATCGGCGAGGTGGCGCGGGTTGGAGCCCACCTCGAAGTCGCGGACGGGACGCTCGGCAACGGAGAAGCCCTCGTTCGGGGAGAGCAGGTCCTCCATCATCTCCACCACGTTTGGCGTGACGGTGGCCAGGCCAAGGAGGCGGCCGGCGGTCTCCGCAGAGGTCACCACGTTGTTCGCGCCCGACTGCAGCAGCAGGTGGCGGTTCTCCGACTCA
Organism: Corynebacterium sp. CMW7794; assembly: GCF_001563605.1. NCBI lineage: Bacteria > Bacillati > Actinomycetota > Actinomycetes > Mycobacteriales > Corynebacteriaceae > Corynebacterium > Corynebacterium sp. CMW7794. The sequence goes on along the minus strand of NZ_KQ961738.1, from coordinate 68,049 downwards.
CGGACAGACGCCACGACATTGGCCCGCGGCGCAAGCTCGCGCACGGAGAGCGTGCACAGCACCGCGGTATCGTCCGTGGACGGTGTCACGACGATGGAGCCCGCGTGCTCGACGCCGGCGATCTTCAGCACATCTTGCTTGGTACCCGAGCCGTAGATGGTGACCAGGCCGTGGTGCTCCGCGTTGGCGAGTGCCGCACGGTTATTGTCGATGACCACGATCTGGTTGGATGGCACGCCGTCCGCCAGCAGTGCGGCGACCGCGCCGGCGCCCTTGGTGCCATAGCCGATGACGACGGTGTGGTTCTTCAAGTTTTTCCTCCAGCGCTGGATTTCAACGGTCTTGCGGGTCTTTTCCGTCAGTACCGACAACGCGGTACCGACCAATAAAACAAGGAAGATAAGGCGGGCAGGGGTGATGATGATGAGGTTAACCAGGCGCGCTCCGGCCGAGACCGGGACGATATCGCCGTAACCCACTGTGGTGAGCGAAACGGACGAGTAATACGCCGCGTCGAGCATGGACAGGTTTTCAGAGTAGCCGTCGCGGTCGAAGTAGACCACGAGCGTGACAAAGATGAGCAGTAATAACGCCCACCACAAACGTCGCGCCAGCAACTTCCACGGGCTGTCAGTATGCGCGTGCGGAACGGTGATGACGTCAAGCAGGCCGTGATCCGGAAGGTGGTTGAGCTCAACCTGCGCCTTGATGCGTCGCGAGAGACGCCGGCCCATGCGCCGGGTTCTTCCGTTAGCCACGCCGAGACACCTTCCTTGCACGAAGACAGAAAACCTATAAGAGACAGTAAACCAGCTACCCTACCCTAGTCGCGCCGCAACGATTCACCAACCTTCTCACTCCTTATTCAACACGGCTCATTACGCGCGACGGCCACGCTGCGGACGCCGAACCTCAAGCAGCGCGGCGAGCTCCGCCCCTTGCGGCAGGTCCTCCGGCTGGAACGTGTCGTTGTCCGCGACGTAGTGGAACGCCGCCGCGACGGGCTTGCCATCGCGAGCGAGGCGACGCCACGCCTCGGCGTAGACCGCAAGCTGGATCTCCGCGTCGTGCAGGTCCCGGCCGGTGGGACGCCGGCCGGTCTTCCAGTCCACGATGAGCCAGCTGCCGTCCGGCTGCGCAAAGACGGCGTCCATGCGCCCGCGCACCACGGCGTGGCCCACGGTGATTTCAAAGGCCTGCTCCACGTAGTTCGGCGTCCGGTCCGCCCACGCAGACTCGAGGAACGCGTCCTTGAGCTCCTCCAGTGTTTCTTCCGGCACCGGCTCGCCGATGCCCGGCAGCTCCTCTTCACCGATGAGCTCACCGCCGCCAAAGCGGTCCTCGAGCCACGCGTGGAACGCCGTGCCGCGCTTGGCATACGCATTCGGCTTAAACGGCACGGGGCGACGCTGGCGGCGCGCAAACATGAGCTGGTCCTTCGAAATCGCCACGAGGTCCGAGGCTGTTAGCTCCGTGGGGACCTCGACCTCCACGACGGGCTCCTGCAGCGCGGCGTATTCCTCGATGAGCGCAGAAGCCTCGGACTCCCATTGCTCATAGAGCTCACCGGCACGCGCTGGCGGAAGCTCCCCGTCCGCAGCGGCGTCCATGGCTGCGGCAACGCGCTCGGCGCCAGCGAGAACCTCCGCCCGCGGGGCGAGCGCGGGGAAACGTCCTTCAGCCACGCTGTCGTCGACGGCAGGCTCAACCGGATCCACCGGCACCTCCCAGTGCACGACGAGATCCGGGTGCGCCGCGTGGAGTCTCTCAAGGTACTCGTACGGGCCCTTCTTCGCCTTGCCCCTCGCGCGGTTGGTACCGGAACCGGTGATGGTGAGCGTCTCCTCCGTGCGCGTCATCGCGACGTAGAACAAACGCGCGGCCTCCTCGGCCTGGCCCTGACGGTCGGCCTCGATGAAGGCCTTGCATGCCTTTTCGAATTCGCCGCGGTGCGTCGCGTCCCCGGCGTCGATGACATCATCGTCGCCCGGGACCTTCTCCATGACGGTAAGGAACGTCGAGGCCTGCGCTTTATACGTCGTCGAATCCGCATGCAGGACGCACACGTGCTGGAACTCGAGGCCCTTGGCCTTGTGCGCGGTCATGATCTGCACACGGTCGTGGCGCACGGGGACCTCGCCAGGCTTCAAGCCCTTTTCGTGCTCGCGCGCAAGCGCCAGGTAGTCGAGCAGGCCGGTAAGGCTCGCGCCCGTGTAACCAGCGACGACGTCTGCAAAGCTGTCCAGGTGCGTCGTGCCGCCCGCCTTGCCGCGCGCAAGGACCTCAGTACGGATATTGAAAAGCGCCTCGATGTCGGCGAAGATATCGCCCAAGGTCTTGCCCAGCGAGTACGTGCGCAGGTGACGCAGCTTCGCGGCGAGCTCCTCAATGCGAGCCAGGCCCGCCGGGGTGTAGCGCTCGCGCTCGGCGAGGTCGGCCACCGCGTCGCCCAGGCCCGGCACCTGGTCGGGGCCCTCCTCGATGAGTTCAGCGAGCTCCGCGCGCAGGTGCTCCACGGGGTCCGAATCCGCGGACCAGCGCACGCGCTCGGACTGCAGGTCAGCGAGATTGCGCGCACGGCCTTCGAGCGCCAATAGATCCTCCAGCCCCAGCCCCACGAGAGGGCCGGCGAGGATGCGCAGCGCCGCCGCCGTATCCTGCGGTCGCACAAGCATGGTTGCCAGCGCCACGAGGTCCTGGATCTCCGGCTCCCAGAGAAGTCCGCCCAAGCCCACAATCTCGTTGGGCACGCCGCGCGCATCGAGCGCCTGCGCGATGGCGGCCGAATGCGCGTTGGCACGCACAAGCACGGCTGCGCGGAACTCGCCGCCGTCAGCTTCCTTGTACTTTGTGCGCAGGTGGTCCGCGACGAATGCGATCTCTTCTTCCTCCGTCGCGAAGTAGCCCAGCTGAATCTCGCCGGGCTCGGCGCCCGGGCGCGCGGAAAGCGGATCCACCGGGCGTGGGCCGGAGCCGAAGACGCCGGTCGCCACGTCATTGGCCAGATCAAGCACCCGCGAGGGGTTGCGCCACGACGTGGTGAGCTGGTCCTTGGGCGCGGGCGAGCCATCCGCCTGCGGGAAGTCCTCCACGAAGGCGGCGAGGTTCTCGCTCGTGGCACCACGCCAGCCGTAGATGGCCTGCATGGGGTCGCCCACGGCAGTCACCGACAGGCCCTCGTGATAGCCGCCGCCGTAGAGGCCGCGCAGGAGCACGCGCTGGGCATGCGAGGTGTCCTGGTACTCGTCGAGGAGGACCACGCGGTAGCGGGCACGCTGCTGCGCGCCCACCGCGGGGTGCTCCGTGGCGAGCTTGGCCGCGGCAGCCATCTGCTCGCTAAAGGTGGTCACGCGCAGCTCGGCCTGACGCTCCTTGAGCTGGCGCAGCAGCGGCAGGTATTGCACGCGCAGGCGCTGCTTGTGAAGATACTTCTCCAGGTTCTGGCTGTACTCATTCTTCGAGCGCGGGGACTTGTCCAGGCTCGCGAGCTCCAGACGGAAGGCGCGCTCGTGTTCCTCGATGTCCGCAGGGTTTGACAGCGCCGAGTCCATGGAGTTGGACAGCGCGAGCAGCGTCGCGACCACCGTGGAGACCGTCTCATGAGCGATGAGCTCCCCATCCCAGTTGGTGACCACTTCGTGGGCAATCGCGTAATGCTCCGCGTCCGTGATGATCCGCGCGGTGGGCTCGACCGGCACGAGCAGGCCGTACTCGCACACAAGGTCGCCCGCGTACGAGTCGTACGTGGAGACATTCACGGCCACATTCTCCACGGCCTCATAAGCCGGGCTGCCCGGCACGAGGAGCCCTGAGCCACGCAGCGTGAGCAGCTGGCGGCGGATGCGCTGCTCGAGCTGCTGCGCCGCCTTGCGCGTAAACGTGAGGCCCAGAACCTGTTCGGGGCGCACCAGGCCGTTGGCCACGAGGTAGATAACGCGCGAGGCCATCGTTTCCGTCTTGCCCGCACCCGCGCCGGCGACGACGAGCTTGGGGCCGAGCGGCCCCTCGATAACCTTGGCCTGCTCCGCGGTGGGCGGGAACTTCTTGCCCAGGCCGCGCGCGAGTTCGATGGGATCAAACTGGATCTCGGAGTTAGTCGACATCGGTGACCATCCTTCCTTCCGGGCGCACCGGGCATAAGGTGCGCACCTGGCAGCTATCGCACGTGGGGTTAATCCGCGCGGTAACCTGTGGCCCGCGCATTTCCTGGACGAGGCCCGGCAAGTAATCCGCGAAGGCCTGCAGCTCCTCCGGCGCCCATGCGGCTTGCTCCCGCACGGTGACGTCCTTGGCCTCGCTCGCCGGGTAGAAGAGCACGCCGCCGCCACGCTCGAGTCCCTTGCCGTCAGCCACGCGGACCTCGCCGTTGCGTTCCGTGAGCGTGCCGTGGGCCAGGGCCAGCTGATACGTCGCCAGCTGCGCGTGGTCCTGGGCTTCGGGGCCCGTCACGGCGTGCTTGCCGGTCTTGAGATCCGCCACGTAATACGCCGGGTTGTCCGCGTGATCGCGTTCCAACCGGTCGATATAGCCGTGAATGGTCACGCCTTCGGCGACGGTGACGTGGACGGGCACCTCAACGCCCACGAGTTCGAAGGCGCCACGCGTCTGCGCCACCCAGGCGCGGGTGCGTTCGAGAAGCCGGTCGAACTGGGCGAGCTCAAAGTCGCGCTTCCACGCGGGTACATCGAGGATTTCCGCGAACGCACCGCGCGTAAGCTCAGCGGCCTCCGCTGCGTTAACGCCGCGGCCGAGGGCCTCGAGGAAGGCGTGCGCCATGGAACCACGCAGCAGCGCCATGGGCGTGCCTTCCTCCTCGCCGACGTTGCCCAGCACCGCGTTGAGCGGACACGCCAGCAGAGATTCCACGCGCGAGGGCGAGACGGTGGGCGGAATGCGCAGCTCGCCTTCCGATGCCACCGCACGGGCGCCCCACCACTGCGCCGGGTCAGCACCTGGCACGCCAGCGTGGGCCAAGCGCGCGAGCTGGCGGGTGGCCTGCTCGCGCTGGGTCTCTTCGGCCTCGGGGTCACAGACGATCCGGCGCAGGTGCGAAACAAAGGACGGCACGGACAGCACAGAGGTGACGAGCGGATTGAGCTCGCCCGGTTCCTCGCCCGCGCCACCTTTGAGGACGAGGCGCGGCAGATCCACGCCGACCGCCATTCCAGCGCCCGGCGCGTCTGGCACGTTGAGCCCCAGCTCGCGCGCCACGGCCGTGCGGCGCAGGCGCTCGTTCGCCTCCCGACGCGCAAGGCGGCCGGGCAGGTCGAGTCCCTGACCGGCGAACTCCGCAATAAAGCGGGAGGGCTCGAAGACCTCGTCACCCTCGGGAGCATCGATGGCGGCGATGAGCAGGCGCGCGCGGTGTCGCGACGTCGCGACGTGAAAGAGGCGACGCTCCTCCTGCAGGCGCGCGGCGAGGTGGCTCACCGGGACGTCCGGCTCAATGCCCTCGTCGAGGTAGTCGATGAGGTCTTCCTGCCCGAAGAGGGAGCCGGTCTCCCCCAGCGACGGCCACGTTCCTTCCTGGGCGCCGACGACCACGACGGTATCCCACTCGCGCCCCACAGCGCCGTGAGCGGAGAGGACCTCCACGGCCTGTGGCGTGGCGGAACGGCGGTCGCGCACGCCGGTGGGCAGCTCTTGTTCCTCGATGCTGATAAGGAAGGACTCGAGTGGCGCGTGCGGGTAACGCTCCGCGTAGTCGCCTGCCGCGTCGAAGAGCGCCATCATGGCATCCAGGTCGCGGTCCGCCTGGGAACCCGTCGCACCACCGCGCAGCGCTGCGGCCTGGAGACGGTCCGAGAGTCCCGTCGCGGACCATACAGCCCACAGCACGTCCTCGATGCTGCCGTCCAGTGCCGCGCGTCCGGCGTCGAGCACGCCGCGTACGCGCTCGAGGATGGCCTGCTCGCGGCCGGTGAGCAGACCACCGAAGTCCGGCAGCTCGCCGTCCAAGACCTCGCGGAGCGAATCGATGCCGCGGACCGTGGGGCGCCAGCGGCGCAGGCCGCGAATGAGGCGGCGCAGCGTCACGGGATCCGCGCCACCCACAGGGCCGGTGATGAGTTCCTCGAGTCCCACGTTGTCGAGCGGATCCGTGAGCGCCCGGACAGCCTGCAGCACCGCGGAGACGAGGCGCTGCTCTGAGAGCACGACGTCCGTGGGGCTGATGTGAACGGGCACGCCCGCGGCGAGCAGCGTGCGGCGTACCTGGCCGATCTCTCCGCCGCCACGCACGATGACGGCGATGTCCCCCCACGCCACGCCGTCTTCAAGGTGGCGGCGGCGCACGGCGTCCGCGACGACGTCGCGCTGCGTCGCGCGCGAGTCCGCGATCGCGATGCACGCGGGCGCGGGACGCCGGCGCGGCTCGTCCAACACGAGCTCGTGGACGGTGGGAAGCGCCGTGGCAAAGTCATCGAGGAATTCCTCATTCGCGCCACGGAAGGCAAAGACCGCCTGGTCCGGGTCGCCGCCCACGACGGCGAGCTCGGCCGAGCGCGCGAGCTCCGTGACCATGGCGCCGGAGAGGGGATCGAGCAGCTGCGCGTCGTCAACGATGACGGTGTGCCAGCGGTGCTCCGCCGTGAGTTGCGGCTGCTCCGCGACGATCGCGACAAGCTCCGCGGCGGAAAGCGACTTGCGGCCCGAGAGCGCCATGACCTCTTCATATTCGCGCATGAACCGGCCAGCGGCCGCCCACATGGGGCGCCGCCACTGCGTGCCCAGTTCTTCCAGGCGCGCCGGCGAGAGCCCACGCTCGTGCGCGCGGAGCATGAAGTCACGCAGCTGACGGGCAAACCCCACCATGCCGAGCGCCGGGCGCACGCTCTCCGGCCAGTCCACGCCCCCCGCGTCGACGTGGCCAGCGAGCAGCTCGCGGATGACGGCGTCCTGCTCTGCACCGGTGATAAGCCGCAGCTCATCGTCCATGCCGCCGCGCAGCAGTGCGAAGGCGAGCGAGTGGACGGAGCGGACCATGGTCGACGCCGCCGCATAATCCTCGAGCCGGCGCGCGATCTCGCGGCGCAGCAGCGCGCCCGATTCCTTGGAGGGTGCGACGACGAGGATGCCCGACGGATCTGCACCGGCCTCGATGCGCGCGATGACGGTATCGATGAGCAGGCTCGACACCCCCGTGCCCGCGGCTCCCGTCACACGCCACGCGCCGCGCTCCGGCAGGTCAAAGCCCCATTCGCGGTCCGCCGTGGATCCCACGGCAGCGGGGATGAGCCGCACCTCCGGCGAGGGCGGCAGCAGCACGCCAGTGCGCACCGCGCCGGTTGGGTCATACGCGTTCATACGGGTCCCACCTTTCCCGCCCTGCGGACGCTCCGCGTGGCGGCTGACAATCTGAACTTAAGCCAGTGTGCCACTCACCCGCGACACGAGGAGATCCTCCACCTCCGAGATCTTCGCACGCGTGTTCGCGCTCGCGGCGGGGTGCAGGTTATTCACGTGCCGACGGTAGGCCGCCGCACGCAGGAGGAGATGGTCGAAGCCCGCGATATACGCGAAGCGATCGCAAATGCCCGGATCCACCGCGTCGTTGATGAGCCCGTCCACGCACACGAGCGCCGTCGTATAGCCCCGCGGGCGCGGCGCCGCGGTGGGCACGATGTCGACGATGGTGGGCGGATTGGCGCCAGCGAAGATGGTCGTGGCGAGCAGGTCGGCGTGGCCGACGCCGAGCACGGGGGCATCAGCAAGCTCGGCCTCGGTGGCGGAGTAGGCCTCACCAGTCTCCTCCCACGCGGCGAGCTCGGCGCGCGCGAAAACATCGTCGCGCTGGGCCGGCAGAATGAGCCCGCTGAACTGCACCATCGCCGTGGCGAGGGCCTCCTCGACGCGCAGTCCCAGCTGCGCGGTCTCGTCCACGCGGCGCGCGAGCTGGCCCTCGACGAATTTCGTGGCCTTCCAGCCACCCACCGTGTGGCGGCCATTCGTGGCGAGCACAGGCCGGGCCACGCGGGCGCCAGCCACGGCGAGACGCTCACGGACCTTCGCGGACCAGCTAGCATAGGGCCCGGCCTGTGAGTAGACAACATCGCCGTAGCGCCAGCCGTTATCCCAGGCATAGCCCATGTGCTCTGGGCGCGCGGCGTCCTTCACAGGCGCGCGGAAAGCATAGAGAACGAGGTCATCGGGCTGAGCCATGCGGGAATCCTTAGAAGTTGAGACTGAAGTTTTACGCGGGGGCGTGGACGTCGAGGTTGGACGGATTGGGGTACGGCCACGGGTTGGGATGGCAGGTATCCGGGTTGTCCGGGTAGACCTCACCCGGTTCCTTAGCGAAGAGATCCGAGTTCTTCAGGCTGATGGTCTGCTGCATCATGATCGGCGCGAGTGCCCCATCCGCACCGCAGGGCTGGTGGGCGGCGTATCCGATGGCGTGGCCGAACTCATGGTTGATGAGGTACTGGCGGTAATTGCCCAGGTCACCCTCGTAAGGCAGGGCACCGCGGACCCAGCGAGCCTCGTTGATAATGACGGTCGACGGCCCCGTGATCGTCGTGTGGCACGAGGTCTCGGTCTCCAGCTGCGCGCCGCACAGCTCCGCGGTCGTGGTGAGCGAGGTGAGACGGATGATCGTGTCCGGATTATCATCCGCGGCGACGTGGATGAACTTGAACGCCTTGTCATTCGACCACGAGCGCGGGTCAGACAAGGTGGCGTCGACCATCGCAGCAAACGCGTCATCCCCGCCGTAAGGCGCAGAGTCGATACCGTCTTCGACCTCGATGGCGTAGCGCACCGTGCGCTCCGTGCCCTCGCCGAATTCCAGACCCGGCGTTCCTACCTCGTGGTAGGTCTTCTTCCCTGTTTCCGTAAACGCGCCGCCGGCAGGCAGCTCGTCCTTGGCCTGCTGGACCGCCGCGGAGTGCGCGGGGTCTGGGCCCTCGGCTGGGCTTTCCGATGCCCCCTCAGTCGCCGGCGCGTAGGTCCCCTCGGCGATGGACGCCGTGGGCTCCGCGTCGGGACGGAACACGTCCACGAGGACCCAGACAGTAATAATGGCCATCACAGGGATGGCCACTACGCGCCACCAGCCGTAGTCCTGGGCGAAGCGCACGATGGGATGGGTACCGCGCGCCTCACGTGCCTGCGGCCGGTGTGTGTTCGTCATGAACACATACTTTAGACGGGCTTATGCGCCCGCAAAACCGACGGTGGTCGGCTTCGTCACGCCGATCTCCGCGTAGACGACGCGATCGGTGCGGATGATGTACTTGCGGCCCTTGTCGTCCGCGAGCTCCAGCACGGAGTTATCCGCGAGCGCACCGTTAATCTGCTGGCTCAGCTCTTCCTGCGTACCCTCGGAGCGAATCACGAGCTCGCGTGCGGTGTCAGCGAATCCAATGCGGATATCCATACCAATTCTCCTTATATGTTCATCATGAGGTTTGATGGCCCCACTATAGCCCCACCCGCTACTATCGAGGTGTGTCTGAAAAGCAGCCTCAAGCCTCCACCACGCCCACGTTCGCGGAGCTCGGTGTCGCCGCAGAGATCGTCGATGCCCTGGCCAGCCGCGGAATCACGCACACGTTTGCCATCCAGGAGCTCACGTTGCCGATCGCGCTCAGCGGACACGATCTCATCGGTCAAGCCCGCACCGGCATGGGCAAGACGTTGGGTTTCGGCGTCCCACTCCTCGACCGCGTCTTCGACGACGCGGACATCGAGGAGCTTGACGGCACTCCGCGGGCGCTCGTCGTCGTGCCCACGCGCGAGCTCGCCGTCCAAGTGGGCGAGGACCTCACACAGGCCGCTGAGGACCTGCCTATCACCGTCGCCACCATCTACGGCGGCCGCCCGTACGAGGCTCAGAAGGAACTGCTCAAATCCGGAGTCGACGTCGTCGTGGGCACCCCGGGCCGCCTGCTCGACCTGCACTCTCAGAAGGCGCTACACCTCGACCACGTGGCCATCTTGGTGCTCGACGAGGCAGATGAGATGCTCGATCTCGGCTTCCTGCCGGATATCGAAAAGCTGCTCGAGGCGCTCCACGGCAATCCGCACCAGACCATGCTCTTCTCCGCGACCATGCCCGGGCCCATTGTGACGCTTGCGCGCACGTTCCTCACCAAGCCGGTGCATATCCGCGCCGAGGGTGCCGAGGAATCCTTCACGCACGAGCAGATTAAGAAGGTCACCTTCCAGGCCCACAAGATGGACAAAGGTGCCGTCCTCGCCAAGGCCCTCCAGGCCGAGGGCCGCGGCAAGACCATCATCTTCACCCGCACCAAGCGCACCGCCGCGGAGGTCTCCCACGATCTCGCCCAGCGCGGCTTTACCGTCGGCGCCGTCCACGGCGACCTCGACCAGAAGGCCCGCGAGCGCTCCCTCCAGGCCTTCCGCGACGGCGAGGTCGACATCCTCGTCGCCACGGACGTCGCCGCCCGCGGCATCGACATCGACGACGTCACACACGTCTTCAACTACCAGGTCCCGGATGACCCGATGACCTTTATCCACCGCATCGGCCGCACCGGCCGCGCGGGTCACTCCGGCACGGCCGTGACCCTCGTGGGCTACGACGAGCTACCCAAGTGGCAGATCATCAACGACGAATTCGATCTGGGTCTGCCTACCCCGCCGCAGTGGTTTAGCACCTCCCCCGAGCTCGCCGAGGCCCTCGCTATCCCCGAGGACGTTTCTGAGACCGTCGGCCCTGCCACTAAGGTTATCGGGGCACCGCGTAGCCGCTCTCAGCGTGACGGCGGCCGCGGTTCCGCCCGCGACTGCGCTCGCCGCTCCGGCTCACGCACGCGCACCCGCACTACCCGTTCTCGAAGCTCGAGGAGCCGCCGCCGATGAGCCGCACCCCCATCCTGTCCGCCAGCCGCAAGGACTGGATCGCCACCGGCGTCATCACGGCCGTGTGCGCTCTCGCGGTGGGCGGCGCGTATTTCACGTCTGATATCCGCAGCGCCGCGCTCACCACGGAAAACACCCCTGGCGACGTGGAGGTCCAGGTCCTCGCCGAGGCCCCCAATAAGCTCGCGGAAGCCTACACGCTCGATAACGCCGGTGTCCCCGGCGAGCACAAGCCGCTCGTCACCGCCGGGCTCGTCATCACCAACGACGCGCGCACGGTCCATGCCACCAATCAGGATGGCTCTGAGGCGTGGTCCTACTCGCGCAAGAACGACGACATCTGCTCGCTCGGCACCGCCTGGAACAAGGTCGTCGTCACCTACCGCACCGGTGTGGGCTGCGGCGACGTTGTCTCCATCGATGCCGCTACCGGTCAGTACGCCAACACGCGCAGCGCCATCAACTCCGAAGACGTCGTCTCCGTGACGTCCAATGACCGCATCGGCACCGTGTCCACCGATCGCATTGACCTCTGGCGCTCGGATCTTGTGCGCACCGTCGAATACGGCGACGTGGAGGCACCCCAAGAGCCCGACATGCAGCCCAACGCGGACTGCACGATCAGCTCCGCGCTCACGCGCACCGAAAACGTGGCACTCACCGAGTCCTGCCCCAACGAGTCTGGCACCTGGATGCGCCTGATGAAGGGCACCCCGGAAGACTCCCGCAAGCCGGAGGTCACCACCAACGTGCAGCTACCCGAGGACGGCGCGCGTCTCGTCGCCATCGGCCAGGAAGCCGCCACCGCCTACGTGCCTGGCCCCACGCCCGCCCTGCGCTCCTTCGACAAGACCGGCACGGAAACCGCCACCCGCACCGTAGCCGAATCGCCCGCAGTGACTGAAGGCACCACGCCCTTCGCCCCGGCCACTGCGGATCTTCCGCACCACATGACCTGGTTCGACGGCACTCGCCTGTATCTGTTTACGCCAACGGAGCTCAAGGTCGACCGCGTCTTCGAGGACGCCATCGGCACGCCCGTCGCCGTGGGCGAGCGCATGCTCATGCCCACCAACAAGGGCATCGCCGTCGTCGACTGGACCACCGGCGAGACCGAACGCACCATCCCCGTCGACCGCGGCGGCTACTCCGGCCCTGTCTACCTCGCCATGGCCGGCACCACCATCGTCGAGTCCCGCGGCGCACAGACCGTCGTCCTCGCCGCCTCTTAACTCTCCTACATACAGAAAACTCCCCACAATCTGGTTTCTGATTTCTCAGTCCGGATTATGGGGAGCAGTTCATCCTGGTGGGGAATTGTGGATTCTGCTCAGCGCGTAGCTCTCAATAGAGACCTCGGAGCGCTCTAGTAATGCGAGGCGCGCTTTAGTAGTGCGAAGCCGCCCACTGCGTCGAGGCAGGCACGAGCATGAGCAACCACAGCGCCACCGCGGCCGAGAGAAGCACGAGCACGCCCAGCGCAATGGCACCGCCACTCATCATCTGGAACGAGCTCGCCGCGAGGATGAATTGTACGAGCACAATCGCGCCGCGCCCCCAGCGCTTACCCTTCACCATGGCCACGGCGCCGAAGATAACGAAGCCGAATACGATGAACAAGAATATCGCCGTTCCGGTGCCGACCCAGCCGCTGGCCGCGGCATCGGAGACCATCGACTCATTCTTCGCACCCGTGACGTCACGGATGATGAGCACAATGCCAAAGATGATCACGGCGATGGCCTGCACCACGGCGATGCCGGCGCCGATGAGCACAGGTTGCGGCGCACGTTCTTTTTCCGGCGCGGCAGGGCTTGGGACGGGACGCTTCTTCTCATTCACGCGGACTATCTTAGCCACCGCAACGGCGTGCGCCGCCCACCGACCGACCGTCCTTGCCTTACTGGTTGCACGCCTGCGTACCTGCGCCCGCACGCACCGACACACCCACGCATGTATGAACGCGTCTCCACTTTCCTCGTTTCGTGTACGCGTCCACGAGTTTGCCCAGCTGGGACGAATGTAATTCATACGCAAGCCACCGTTTACCTATCCCAAACGCACATCACATCCTCAACCTAGGACGCAACGGGGGCAACGGTTAAATGACAGATTTGACCTCAGAGCACTCATCCCACTCACCCCACCACAACAAAAACCCAAGGTCACACGATTTTAGGTCAGCCTAATTCGTCTCAAATATGCTTTTGCCAACAAATGCATAGGGGGTAAATCCAGTGACGTTTACCACAATTTACCCCCTAACCCTAGCCAAGCCTGAGTTTTCGTGCGATTATCTTCAAGTACCGCAAAACAGGGAACGGTTAACCGCCCCTTAACTGCAGATTAACCTCCGAGAGGAAGTTAGTCTTCACCGCGAATGTTGCCATGGCGGCGTCGACGCGGCCTGGGCCTCGGATTTCTCCGCGGCTTGCAGGCCCCACTGCTCGCAGACCGGCCATTCGCACCTTATCCACTACAACCCGAGGTTCGTTGGCGCGTCCGCGTCTCGCACCTTCATCACACCGCTGTCAAAATTTGTTAGGAGATTTCAATCATGGATTGGCGCCACGAAGCTGTTTGCCGCGACGAAGACCCCGAGCTGTTCTTCCCGGTCGGTAACTCCGGCCCTGCCCTTACCCAAATCGCAAAGGCCAAGCTGGTCTGCAACCGTTGCCCGGTTGCTTCCCAGTGCCTCAAGTGGGCGCTCGAGTCCGGCCAGGATGCCGGCGTCTGGGGCGGCATGTCTGAGGAGGAGCGCCGCGCTCTCAAGCGCCGCCGTAACCGCGGCCGTGGCCGCGCTCGCGTCACCGTCTAAAATCTCTTAACCCGCCGCGATTTCCCCACCGGCACGTCCAAACACTAAAGTCTGTGGGTAAGTAATTATCCGCTCACCAAATTAAACAAGGAGGCCGCACATGTCGAAGCGTGGTCGTAAGCGTAAGGACCGCCGTAAGAAGAGTGCAAACCACGGCAAGCGTCCTAGCGCATAAGCACAGCATGTAAAACAAGGGCCCGACCTTTTGGTCGGGCCCTTGCTGTATGTCAAGCCATGTGACTGAGGCGATTTCCTCCTCACACCTAGAGATACTTTGACGCCTCACGCACGGACAGCGGCGCCATCTCGGCGCGGTGCGCGTCGACGAAAGCACCCACCCAGTCGGGATTCGTCTTCGAGTAATCGCGCAAGGCCCAGCCAATCGCCTTATTGATGAAGAACTCGCTCGAACCGAAGTTGGCTTCGATGATCTCAGCGAGCAGCTCGGTGTCCGTGTGCGTCTTTCGGCCACGCTGGTGGTCGATGGCAATGCGCCGCAGCCAGAAGTCCTCATCGCGCGCCCAGGCCCGCAGCACGTCATTGACGGAAGGATCACGCAGCGCGATGTCCCCCGCTACTTTGTCGAGCACGTCGATGGAATCCCACCAGGCCTTGGACTGTGCCAACGCGCGCAGACGCGGCACGTCAGCAGCGGACAAGCGCCCGCGGACCGCCACGAGGTAATCCAACGCGACGTACTGATACTCGCGCTCGTCCGCGTCCCAGCAGGCGTCCACGAAGTCCCAGTCCACGCCAGATTGAGCGCGCAGTTCTGTGAATACCGGCTTCGCGGCCGCGCGCAGCGCCGGGCGCGGAATGCCCAAGAAGGCGAAGCGCCCCCGCATGTAGGAGGACATGGCAGGGGCACGGGTGGCATCGGCAAGCAATGCCAACGCCGCAGAGAGTGCGGCGAACGTTACTGAGTCCACCGGACCTCCGTGCGGGAGATCTCAATGGTGATCTTCTGGCGTAATTGCTCAGGGGCTTGGGCGCCGCCGCAACACTTGCGGACCATGGCACGCACGATCTCCTCGGCCGCGAGGCGCTCAGAGCATTCCTGGCACTGCGCGATGTGCTCACGGATTTCCAGGGCGCGGGCCCGGCTCGTGTTCTCATCGAGGAGCTCACAAAAGAGAGCCTGAACCTCCGGGGAGGTACACGCGCCGCAGTTATGTCCTTGTGCGTGTTCCATTACTTATCCTCCATATCCGGGTGGTGCAATCCAATGCCTTGTTCGCGGGCTACGTCCTTCAACGCGCCGCGCAGTAATTTTCTTCCACGATGGAGGCGCGACATGACAGTTCCCAGCGGAGTGCCCATCACTTCCGCGATTTCCTTGTACGCCAACCCCACGACATCCGCGTAGTAGACCACCATGCGGTAGTCCTCCGGAAGGTCATTCATCGCATCCGAAATCGCACCATCCGGCATGCCGCGCAGGGCCTCGACCTCAGCGGATTCCAGTCCAGACGAGTCGTGTCCAGACGTGGTGTAGAGCTGCGAATCCGTGAGCTCATCCGCGGAGGACTCGTGCGGACGTCGCTTCGCCTTGCGGTAGGAGTTGATGTACGTATTCGTCATAATGCGGTACATCCACGCCTTGAGGTTGGTGCCCCGCGTGTACGAGTCAAAGGAGTTATACGCCTTGAGATAGGTCTCCTGGACCAAATCCTCCGCGTCCTGCGGGTTGCGCGTCATGCGCAGCGCGCCGCCATAGAGCTGGTCGAGCAACGGCATGGCCTGTTCCTCGAAGCTCGGGCTCTTTTCTTGTGTAGCCACGAAGTAGCAGTCCTCCTTTTTCTACTTACGCTGTTGAACCTCTACCCTACTGTTATGGCTAAGAAGAAGCCGCATGCGGCTACCCCGGCACTGAAAATCCTCGAAGACGCGGGCGTCGCGCACTCCGTTTCGACGTTTGAGGGCGGCACCGATCATTTCGGTGATACCGCGGCCGAAGCGCTGGGCATCGACCCCGACCGCATCTTCAAAACCCTCGTCATCGACCTCACCGCGGGCAAAGGCCCCAAGCGCGAGCTCGCCGTGTGCGTGCTGCCGGTGAGCCACCAGCTCTCCCTCAAAAAGGCCGCAGCCGCCTTTGGCGTCTCCAAGGCCACCATGGCCCAGCCTGCCGATGCCTCCAAATCCTCTGGGTATATCCCCGGCGGTATCTCCCCGCTCGGCCAGAAGCATGTGCTGCCCACGGCCATGGACGAGACGGCGCTGCTCTTCGACACCGTCTTCTTCTCCGGCGGCAAGCGGGGACTGGACATCGAGATGAACGCCGAAGACCTGCTGAAAATCCTCGACCTGCAGTTCGTCGACCTCGAGGCCGAATAGCGCTCTTGGAATCCGGCGGCGCGCCAGCGCCGCCGCTAGAACAATTTCTTCTCCGCGGGCCCCTCGATGAGCTCCGCGTAGTCATTGCGCACATTGCCCACCGCCGGGTCCGCCGGACGTGTGTGGAATCCGCGTAGCCCGCTGGGCTGGAGCAAGTCCTCGCTCGTATCGCCCTCGAGCCACGGGCGAATCTCCTCGGGCAGGAGGAACTTGGGCAGGCGGCCGTGGAGCCACTCCATCTCCTCCGTCGCCGCCGTCGTCACCATCGTCGCCGACAGCTTATCCAGACCGGTGGCCCAGAGTCCGGCCGCCCACAGCTGACCTTCGGGTGCGGTGACGTGATACGGCTGCTTCTTTCCGTCTTCGCCCGTGTGCCACTCGTAGTAGCCGTCGAGCGGGATGATGCAGCGGTTCTTCTTGTACGCGTCGCGGAAAGACGGCTTGGTCGCCACGGTCTCCGCCCGCGCGTTGAACAGCGGCGGGCCCTGCTCATCCTTCTTCCAGTGCGGCAGCAAGCCCCAGCGTGCAGGCTCGATGGCGGCGAGCGTCTCCTTCACGCGAATGATGGGGATGGTCTGCGTGGGCGCAATGTTGTAGCGCGCCGGCGGCAGGCTCTGCGGCGCGTGGACTTCGCTCACGCCGGGCCACTGCCCCACGGCGTCGAGAAGGGACTCGGGTTGGAATAAGACAAAGCGTCCGCACATGCCCTCTATTATGGACTGCATGCCAGATTTATGGACAGCCCCAGTCGCCCCCAGCCCGCTCGATGCCACCGTGCGCGTGCCGGGTTCGAAGTCCATCACGAACCGCGCGTTCATCCTCGCGGCGCTCGCAGACGGCCCCTCGGTCCTGCGCGCCCCGCTCGTCTCGCGCGACACGGACCTCATGTCCGCGGCGTTGCGCGCCATGGGCGTGGGCGTCGAGCAGGCCACCGGCGCAGACGGCGTCCCCGAGGTGCGCCTCACCCCAGGCCCGCTCCACGGTGCCACCATCGACTGCGGCCTGGCCGGCACGGTCATGCGCTTCCTGCCGCCGCTGGCCGCGCTTGCCAGTGCCCCCGTCACCGTCGACGGTGATCCCCAAGCGCGCCTGCGCCCCATGGGCACCATTCTCCAGGCGCTGCGCGACCTCGGCGTCGAGGTCGAGGGCGACGCGCTGCCATTTACGGTAACCTCGCACGGCATTCCGGAAGGCGGCACCGTCACTGTGGACGCCTCGGGCTCCTCGCAGTTCGTCTCCGGCCTGCTGCTCTCCGCGCCGCGCTATGCGCAAGGCATCACGGTCGTCCACGAGGGCGGCACGCTACCGTCGCTGCCCCACATCGAGATGACGTGCGCCATGCTCCGCGAGGCAGGCATCACCGTCGAGGAACACGCTGACGAACCGCGTCCATCCTGGACCGTTCACCCCGGCCCCATCGCCGCGCGCACGTGGGAGATCGAACCGGATCTTTCCAACGCCACTCCGTTCCTCGCCGCGGCGGCCGTCGCCGGCGGCACGGTGCGCATCCCCGGCTGGCCGTCCGCGACGACGCAGCCAGGCGACGCCATCCGCGGCATCCTCGCCGAGATGGGCGCCGACGTCGCGTTGTCTGACGGCGTACTCGCTGTCACGGGCCCCGCGGGCGGGCGTCTGCGCGGCATCGAGCGCGATATGGGCGACATCGGCGAGCTCACGCCCACTGTCGCGGCGCTATGCGCGCTCGCGAACACGCCGTCGCGGCTCACGGGCATCGCGCACCTGCGCGGCCACGAGACGGACCGTCTCAAGGCTCTCGCGACGGAAATCAACAACCTGGGCGGCCGCGTGACCGAGCTGTCCGATGGTCTCGCCATCGAACCGGCGCCGCTGCACGGCGGTGAATGGCATTCCTACGCGGACCACCGCATGGCGACGGCAGGCGCGATCCTCGGGCTGCGCGTGCCGGGCGTCGAGGTGGAAAACATCGCGACGACCTCAAAGACGCTGCCGGGATTCGAGCACATGTGGGAGGACATGCTCCATGGGTAGAAACGCCCGCGGACGCTCCGCCCGCGACTACGACGAGTCCGACGTCCACATCCGCCCGGGCAAGGGATCGCGCCCGCGCACGAAAGATCGCCCCAAGCACAAGGACGCGAAGTTCGGCATGGTCATCACCAAGGATCGCGGCCGGTGGGGCGTGGCCCTCGATGACGGCCCCGTGGTGGTCTCCATGCGCGCTCGCGAGCTCGGTCGCACGCCCGTCGAGGTCGGCGACCGCGTCGGCGTCGTGGGCGACACCACGGGCCGCAAGGACACCCTCGCGCGCATCGTAAAGCTCGCGGAGCGCACCTCGGTCCTGCGCCGCACGGCGGACGACACAGACCCGTATGAGCGCATCGTCGTCGCGAACGCGGACCAGATGCTCATCGTCACCGCCGTGGCCGACCCGCCGCCGCGCTCCGGCTTCGTCGAGCGCGCCCTCATCGCGGCATTCGTGGGCAACGTCTCACCCATTCTTTGCCTCACGAAGACGGACCTCACGGACCCCACCCCGTTCGCAGAGGAATTCGCGGACCTTAACGTGCCCGTCGTCTACGCCGGCGTCGAGGACGGCCTCGAGGCGGTCGAATCCGCCATCGATAACCACATCACCGCACTCATCGGACATTCTGGCGTGGGCAAGTCCACGCTCGTCAATCGCATCGTTCCCGACGCCAACCGCGAGACCGGCGAGGTCTCCGCCGTGGGCAAAGGCCGCCACACCTCCACGCAGTCTGTCGCGCTGCGTCTGCCCGGCGCGCCTGGGCCTTCTGGCTGGATCATCGATACCCCGGGCATTCGCTCCTTCGGCCTTGCCCACGTCGACGCGGATACCGTTATCAACGTCTTCGAGGATCTCGCCGCCGCGACCGAGCAGTGCCCGCGTGGTTGCACGCACGCCGGTCCCCCAGCAGACCCCGAATGCGGACTCGACGATCCGGAGCTCGTCCCGCCCGAAACCGCCACGGCCCGCCGCCGCGACGCCGTACGCAAACTGCTCGCCGCGCTGCGCACCAACGTCGAGTGGGAGATGTAGCCAGGCGGCAGCCTCCCTGCCGCGAAAGCAAGAACGGACCGAGTGACTCGTGCTAAGCTAATCGGTCCGTATGCGTTCAGCGAGAGCCGGTTCTTAGAAGGGAAGCTTCACGTTGCCCAGGTTGATTCCACCGTGCGAGACAACGTACGCAACGCCAGTGAATGCCGCCGTGCCCAAGAGCCCCAACAAGGTGTAGAGCAACTCATCCGGCATCTGGGACGAGGTGTTGGCTGCGTCCTTGGAGTTGCCGGTGTCCGGCTTGGTCTCGACGCTGTCATCTTTGGACGAATCGTACGGTTTGCCGTTCGCGCAGGCGTCGAGGGCATTCTTGTACGCCTTCTCGTGCTTCTGGATCTGCTTGATGACGGCAACGTTGCCCTTGTAGAGCGGAATGTCATCCTCAGCGACAGTCTGCGCATCCAAAGCATCCTGCTGGTCCTGCATGAGGTACACAAGGCCCTGAGCGCCGTTGAGCTTTTCGTCAAAGCTCGACTTCGTCTTCTTCGCATCCTTGATGTCGACGGAGAACGGCATGACCGATTCCTCGTTGACGTTATTCTTCTGCTCGACCGCAGCGTCCCACTCCTCCTGTTCGGAGAAGTTGAGGTTGAACTTACACGTCTTCTGGGACACGGAGGTGTCCAGTGCGGTGGCCGGGGCGACGAACAAAGTCGCGGCCACAGCGACGGAAGCGAGAGACGCAACAATGCGAGAACGATACATGAGAGGTTTCCTTTCGGGCGGTAGTCACTTTCACCCTATCAAGGACCCCTCTCCCTCCGCGGGGACTCCCCACATCTGTTGGGGCCACGGTGCCACTGTGTGCGGGGCACACAACGAACGAGAACAGACGGCTAGAACTTGATGCCCTTGATGAGGTTCTGCAGCGCCGGAATTTTTGAGCCGAACGTGTTGTATGCCGCAAGGAGCAGGCTTACAACAGCCAGGATAACGCCGAGGATCGGCGCAGCCTTCGACTTCGAGGACGCGTCGAGGATACGCAGCCACGGCGTCGTGTTCTTATCCTCAGTCATATCTCCCTCAGAGGAGCCACCGTTGTCCTTGGAATCATCCGCGCCGTCGGAGTCATCATCCTCAGAACCCTCATCCTGCGAGCCTTCGCTCTGGGAGTCCTCTCTGTTCTTCGAGTTCTCGGAGTCTTGGGATTCGTCGCCCCCAGCCTCGGTTGAGTCGCCACCGGTAGTGGCGGGAGCCGTCGCCGTGGTCTCTGATTCGGTAGTGACGTCCTCGGCCAAGGCCGGAGCAACGGCCAGCAGAGAGCAGCTCGCCGCAGCAACGAGGGCGGTGGACAAACGCAAAGAGGAACGCATGATATCTAACCTTCCGGAGATAAAAATGACCCACGAGGGAATGAAATCTGGAGCCAGACTATCCCCCGCATCACACCAGATCAAGAACGCGGACCTGCAGGTGCAGGTCCGCGAGGTAAATAAATCTTCGCGTCAGCGCGACTCGATTAGAGCAGTTCCACGAGGAAAGGCAGCTCCGATGGGTCGTAGAACGCCATGAAGTTGTCCAGGGCATCGCCGACGACGAGCTCGGCATCCTCGTCGCCGAGATCGGCGGCATCGATAAGCTCCACTGCCTTCTTGGTGGCCTCTTCGGACTCCTCAATATCGACGTGGATCGCGGCGAGCTGCTCCGGGGTAAAGATGGCGGGCTCGAGCTTGACCACGGCCTCGCCCATATCGGGCTGCGGGTGCACGCACTCGACGGGAACGTCGAGGGAGATGACCACGCGGCGGTGCGGGAAGTCCGTCTCATCACCGATGGCCAGCAGGCGCAGCGAGCTCATCGCCGCTTCCTGGTACGCGGAGTAGGCGATCTCTTCCTCGTCGCCCTCCGTGTAGAACTCCTGGAGCGCCGGCGTCACGGCGAAGCCCCAGCCGCTGCGCGCGGCGAGCTTGCCATTCTCTTTGAGCTCCGTAAGCATTCCAAACGTCGCAGGAACGTAGACGCGCTCGGTCTTCGCTGCCACTAGAATTCGCCCTCAATGTCGAAGACGGCCTGGATTTCCACCGAGGTGCGGTCAAAAACCGTGTAGAGCATGCCCACCATGCCGAAGTCCACGGCGGCGCGGACGTTGAGGATGGAGTCGTCCACCATGACGCAGTCGTTGAGCGGAAGAGCGATGGCGTCCGCCGCAGCCTGGAACGCACCGCGCTCCGGCTTATCTGCGCCGACCTCGCCGGAGAGAACAACGGCATCCACGAAGCCGCGGTATTCCCACTCGCGGATGTGCTCGGCACCGGCTCCACCCGGGTCGTTGGACAAGATGGCGGTGGCAACACCGTTCGACTTAGCAGCGGCGAGCAGGGTGCGCCAGCGCTTTACTTCTTCCTCAGCGCCGTCCAGGACGCCCACGAAATCAACGATGAGTCCGCGCATAGTTGTGAGTATTCCTCCCAAGAGATGTAAACGGTGCTACACGCCGCCGCGACCAGCCCATACCGTGGCACGGACTTAGCTCGCCGCAATCGGAGCACTTGACCACACGCAGTATAACGGACAAATCCCCTGCGCGCCGCCACCCCTCACAGGAAACAGCCAGCAAATATACAGCTACTGCGTGGACGGCAGTTTCATGGCATGATGTCGGTTAACCATCACGCATGTACTCGTCTCTTCCTTTCCCACCGATTTCCTCCCCGGATATCCCTGGAGAACGACATGTACGCCCCCATCCCCGGGTTCACACACCTGCGCGTCTACGTGCCCCCCGACCCCGTGCACTATAACCGCGCGGCTCCTCCCGATGAGGACCGGACGCGTCGGCGCACCCTCGAATTGGTTCACATAGTCCTCGAGGCTGCCGCTGGCCTTCGCCCACTCACGCATCTCAACAATGACCGCTTCAGCGCCGCCGTGATGCTCCACATCCGCGCCTGGTCCCGCGGCCGCTCGCAGCGCGCCATCGGCTGCCAGCTACTCTCGCTCCACTGCCAACCCAGCGGCGAGTACTTCGGCTCGGCCTCGATGGGCGGCAATCGGCATGCGTTTACGGGTCGCTACGACGGTGAGGCCCTCACATCATTCCGGCTCATTTAAGCTGCCGATGCCGCCGTGCGCGCCCGCAGTCTAGCTCAGCGATGTTATGTCCATGAGGTTTTGAACTTGGAGTCCAAAACCTCATGGACATAACTGTTCTAGGGCCTCAGCCCCTTTTATTATTAAGCCCCTCACCAAACCCCAGGCCACACGGCCTGGGGTGTGTGCGCTGGATCGGCGTGCGTGCTGCGCGTAAAGAAGCACCCCGCACGGATGTTCTCGGAACTCCGTGCGGGGTGTTGTGGGTGACTGGCGGCGCTCGCCAGCTATGCGTCTTAGGCTTGAACGGTACCGTCGCCCTCAGCGGCGGCCTGGGCCTGCTGCTGTGCGAACTGCTTGCGCAGCATAAACAGCTGGCGGACGGTCTCTTCCTTGACGGCGTCGTTCATAGCATTGAACATGTCGCCGCCTTCCTTCTGGTACTCAACGAGCGGATCACGCTGGGCCATGGCACGCAGTCCAATGCCCTCCTTGAGGTAATCCATCTCGTAGAGGTGCTCGCGCCACTTCTGGTCGATGATCGGCAGGATGATCATGCGCTCGGTGTTGCGCATCTGCGACTCGCCGCCGATGGCGGTGATAGCCTCTTCGAGCTGGTCGTACTGGGCGTTTGCGTCGTCCACGAGAGCCTGGCGCAGCTGCTCAGCAGTGAGCTCGCCGGCGGAGCCGTACTCGGTGCCGTCGATGAGCGACTGGTAATCCATGGAGGGGCCGTAGAGGGACTCAAGGGCGTTCCACAGCTCTTCAAGGTTCCAGTCCTCGACGTAGCCGGTGGCGGTGGCACCTGCAACGTACGCGGAGATGGTCTCGTCGATCATCTTGCGAATATTGTCCTTGATGTCGCCCGCGTCGAGAATGCGGTAACGCTCACCGTAGACAACCTTGCGCTGCTCGTTGAGCACTTCGTCGTACTTGAGGACGTTCTTACGCATTTCGAAGTTCTGGTTCTCCACCTGCGCCTGTGCGCCCTTGATGGAGTTGGAGACCATCTTTGCCTCAATCGGAACGTCGTCTGGGACGTTAAGACGGTTCATCATGTTCTCCATGGACTGACCCACGAAGCGGACCATGAGCTCGTCGCGCATGGACAGGTAGAAACGGGTCTCGCCCGGGTCGCCCTGGCGGCCACAACGACCACGCAGCTGATTGTCGATACGGCGGGACTCGTGACGCTCCGTGCCCAGGACGTAGAGACCGCCGGCCTCACGCACCTCGTCGCCGAGGCGCTTGGAACGAGCCTTCTCTTCCTCGATCTCGGCGTCCCACGCTTCCTGGTAGCGCTCTTCATCCTCGAACGGGTCAAGGCCGCGCTCGCGTAGCTTGTCGTCGAGGATAACTTCCGGGTTACCACCCAGCACGATATCGGTACCACGGCCGGCCATGTTGGTCGCGACAGTGACGGTGCCCGGGCGGCCAGCGCGGGCAACGATCTTGCCTTCTTCTTCGTGGTGCTTTGCGTTAAGAACGGAGTGCTCGATGCCGCGACGCTTGAGCAGTTGCGACAGGTACTCGGAACGCTCGACGGAGGTAGTACCGACGAGGACCGGCTGGCCGGCCTCGACGTGCTCGACGATGTCGTCGACGACGGCTGCGAACTTCGCTTCCTGTGTCTTGTAGATGCGGTCCGAGTGGTCAATACGCTGGTTCGGACGGTTGGTCGGCACCGGCACAACGTCGAGACCGTAGGTGGAATGCAGCTCGGCAGCCTCGGTCTCAGCGGTACCGGTCATGCCAGAGATCTTGTCGTAAAGACGGAAGTAGTTCTGCAGCGTGACGGTTGCGAGAGTCTGGTTCTCGTTCTTAATCTCGACGCCTTCCTTGGCCTCGATGGCCTGGTGCATGCCCTCGTTATAGCGACGGCCAGCCAGGACACGGCCGGTGAAGGAGTCAACAATGAGGACCTCGCCGTTGCGGACGATGTAGTCCTTGTCGCGCTCAAAGAGCTCCTTAGCCTTGAGCGCGTTGTTGAGGTAGGACACGAGCTGCGAGTGCTCCGGAGCGTAGAGGTTGTCGATACCGAGCTGATCCTCGACGAACTCGACGCCTTCCTCGAGCACACCCACGGTGCGCTTCTTGTGGTCGACCTCGTAGTGAATGCCTTCACGCATACGCGGCGTAAGCTGTGCGAAGACGTTAAAGAACTGGGAGTTCGTATCCGTCGGACCAGAAATAATGAGCGGGGTACGCGCCTCATCGATCAGGATAGAGTCCACCTCATCGACGATGCAGAAGTTGTGGCCGCGCTGAACGATGTCGTTCTTCGTGCGAACCATGTTGTCGCGCAGGTAGTCGAAGCCCAGCTCGTTGTTCGTACCGTACGTGATGTCGCAAGCGTAGGCTTCCTTGCGCTCATTCGGGCGCATCTCAGAGAGGATGACACCCACGGACAGACCGAGCCAGCGGTGGACACGGCCCATCATTTCCGCGTCACGCTTAGCCAGGTAGTCGTTGACCGTGACGATGTGAACACCCTTACCCTCAAGTGCATTGAGGTAAGCCGGCAGCAGCGAGGTCAGGGTCTTGCCCTCACCGGTGCGCATCTCGGCGACGTTGCCGAAGTGCAGGGCGGCACCGCCCATGATCTGCACCTTGTAATGCTTCTGGTCGAGCACGCGCCAGGCAGCCTCACGCACGGTGGCGAAGGCGTCGAGGAGGATATCGTTGAGCTCCGCGCCGTCCGCCAGCTTCTGCTTGAACTCATCGGTCTTTGCCTTGAGCTCTTCATCGGTCAGTGCGGAGTACTGCTCATCAAGGTCCATGACCTGCTGTGCCATCTTGTCGAGACGCTTGACGGTGCGTCCTTCACCGGCGCGCAGCAGCTTGGAGAGTCCAAACACGTAAAAAGTCCTTCTTGTCGCGGCAAAAAATAGTTAACTTCCATGCGATTATACGCGCATGGAGTGCCGGCCCTGCGCGAGCGGTACGGTACGCCGCGGGGCCGTGGATCGCGGCGACCGGAACGGGCCGCAGCAAACAACGAAAACTAGACTACCGCCCGCCCCGGCGTGGTGCCGGAAACGGGCGGTAGGAATTGAAGGGTGACTTACTTGTCAGCCTCAACCTCGTCGCTCAGCGAGATGATGCCGTAGTCGTACGCGTGGCGGCGGTAGACGACGGACGGACGCTGGGTCTCTTCGTCGATGAAGAGGTAGAAGTCGTGGCCAACCAGCTCCATCTCGGACAGGGCATCGTCGACGCTCATCGGAACAGCGGCGTGCACCTTGGTACGAACGATCTGGCCCGGACGCTGCTCCTCAATGGTCTCAGCGTACGGATCGACGTAGCGATCCTGCTGCGCAGCCTTAGCGGCAGCTTCCTGCTCGGCAACGAACTCAGCTGCGAGCTCGCCGGTGCCCTTCTGAGCGCGGTGGCCGGACTTGACCTTCTCGCGGCGGACCTTGACCTTACGCAGGGAGCGCTCCATCTTTGCCAAAGCGGTCTCCAGCGCAGCGTAGAACGAGTCCTCCTTAGCCTCGGCGCGAGCCAAGTGGCCCTTGCCAGTCGCGGTGATCTGCAGGCGCTCTGCCTCGGCGTCGCGACGTGGGTTCGGCTCGTGCTGCAGCTCCACATGGAAGAAGGTCAGCGTGGGATCGAGGCGCTCAATCTTGGCCAGCTTGCTCTTCACGCGTTCTGCGAAGTGCTCAGGAACCTCGACGTTACGACCAGTGATGGTGACCTGTGCATTGGACTCGACCTGTGGGTTGGTCATTGACTTCCTCCCTAGTAGATGGGGACAAACTATGAACCACGAGACCTCCACCTGCGGCAAACGTCCCGGATGAGTACCGGAATTCCTGCACCAAGTTCTGTGACTCGGCCATTTAGGTGGAACTCTTTGTGACACCCCTCATTGTAGCAGTGGTCATAACATGGCTTTCACGGATCCCCCTATCGGGTGCCACCATTCGGTGCTTTCAGGCGTCTGCCAGCGTCAGCCCTGCCCGAACGAGGGCCCCCGCGCCACGCACAGCGCTTGCCGATGCCGCCAACGTCGCACCCGTTGTCACGACATCGTCGACCAGCACGACGTGCGCCCCGCGCAGCTGCGCGCGGCTGCTCGGACGCAGCTCGATGGCATGGGCCATATTCTCCCAGCGCGCATCCGCGTCAAGACGGGACTGATCCGCGGCCGAAGAGCGAATACGCAGGCACGCCAGCACCTGCACGCGTAGCCCGGCACCCGGCGCCTCGGCGAGCGTACGCGCAGCATGCTCGCACATATGGAGCACCGGGTCGCCGCCGCGCTGGCGTGCAGAGCGCACGCGTGTGGGCGCGGGAACGAGCACGAGCTCGTGGGGAATCTCACCTCGTGCGTGAAGGTACCGAAGAGCGGCCGCCAGCACGGCACCCACGTAGGCACGCACCGTCTGATTGTTGTATTCCTTCATCGCCACGATGAGTGACCGGCGCATGCGGTCGTACGGCCCCAACGCGAAGACCGGCATACCTAGGGTACGAGGACGGTGACTGATAAGCCGCGGCGTGGCGCGCAGCTTCTCCCGACACGGTCCGCACAACACATCGCCCGCCGCACCGCAGCCCGCGCACGAGCGCGGGATGACCAACTCCCCCAGCCCCGAAAGAAAATTCCCCAGCACCAATCATCACCCCATGATCCTTCACCCCATGAATTCTTCTGCTGCCCGCAAGACTAGGCCAAAAGCCCACCATGCGCGCGCTGAACGCATGGGAGCCGCAGCCAGGGTTTCGGGGTGCCCGAGCGCGACGAAGCGCTACTTCGCGACAATGGGCGCCGAGCGCATGCCTTGGAGGCCGGGGACCTCGCGCCAGAAGGCGGAGGTGGAATCTTCCGCGGAGACCTGCAGCGTGGCGTGTGCATCCGTGGCGAAGATGGTCGTCTGCGTCGCGGCGACGGAGACGACCGGCGCCGTGATATTGCCGCTGGGCAACGTGGACACAGCGGAGCCGTCCTGCTCGACGCGCCACACCGGAGTGTCGGGGCTCGAGGTGCCCACGACGAGGGAGCCATCCGGCTGCCAGTCGAGGGACAGGGCCATGCCGCGCAACTCGCTGGCGATTTCCGTGACGTTCGCAATGCGGTGGGCGCCGCCGTCCTCGCGCACGGTCACGCCGGTGTAGATCTTGCCGCCGATGATGAGCGCGACGCGCGCACCTGAGGTAGACAGACGCAACACGGAGATTTCGCCGTCGATATCGTCGAGCGCCGATGTATCGACTTCGGTTTCAACGATGCGGCCCGTAGCGGAGGACTGCACGAAGCGCGAGACACGTTTGCCGTCGACGACGGCCCAGGCGGCCTCGCCGCTGTTTTCGAAGGACGGCCGCGAGATGGTGCCCGCTTCCACGGAACGCTGCGGCGTGCCATCGAGATCGCCCATCAGCAGCTGCGACTTACCGTCGCCGAGCTGCGTGACAGCCGCGACGGTGCCCTCCGTCGAGATTTCCGCAGATTCGAGTCGGCCGCTGCGCCCCATTAAGCCGCCCACCGGAGTGGCGATGGTGCCGGTAACGCTCAAAATATTGCCGCCGTTGAGGGCGTAAAGGTTGCTAGCCTCGGTCGCCGCTGCGCGCGGGTTGTACTCGGCAAAGTCATCCGTGGTCATCTCGTCCATGCCCGGGACGAGGGCGGCGCCATCGGCGATGACCTTGTACGGGCCCGCGACGCCCGCGTTAGACAGCGTCCACACGAGCTCCGCGGCAAAGTGCACGCGCTCTTCTTCATCGAGACCGCTCAGGCCAGTAAAGCGGTAAGCACCGTCCTCGATGCCGGCGAAGGCCGCGTCGTTGCCCGTGAGCGTGGTCACGGCGGGCGCGAGCGTAGCGGACGGGCCTTGCATGAGCAGCGTGATGAGCTGCGAGTCCAAGGCGTCGCTGCCGGAGAATACCCAACGGCGGTCCGAGATGAGCGAGCGCTGGTCGCGGTCGAAGAAGTAAAGGCTTTCGGGTTGGTACTGATTGCGCAGCTCGTTGCGTTCGATGACGACGCCGGCGGGGAGATCGGAGATACGCCATTGCCCATCCACCATCTTCATCTTCACCGTCGCCTCATAGGCGCCATTTTCCGCGCGGTAGGCGCCGCCGTCCTCAAGTGACCCGATGACGTTGCCACGCACGGCGAAGGCGCGCTCCTCGGTGTCGGCTTCGGCTGCCGCAGACGCGGAGTTCAAGTCGATGGCGTCAACGAGAAGCACCGAGCCCCGGGGATCCCAGGACTGCGTGGCATCATCCGTGAGGAAGGCGCGTGCCGCGGCATAGTCGCCACTGGGGATGGCCGAGGCACGATAGAAGTCACGAAGCAGCAGGTCCGGCTCCTGGTCCGGCTGCGGACCAACCACGGGCACGGCTTCTTGCTGAGGGGCAAAAGAACGCAGCACCTGCGGCGCGGTATTCGACGGCAGCGTCGAGCAGCCAGCAAGGGCCACGACGCTAGCCACTGCCAACACGGTGCGTGCCGGACGGTAAAGCGACGTGCGGTGGCGCGGGTTGGGGAACACTATCATTCGCTCTCCTCCTCGGATCGGGTCGCCTTCTCCGCCAGCGTTTCCGGCTTCCGCATCTGGCCGGGAGACTCGGGCTCCTCGTCGTCGAGGTCGGCGCTGGCTGAGGCGGCTGACGCCGTGGCCTGCAGCGTGGAGCCCTCGGCCGAGCCGTCGGAGGGGGCATCGGCAAGCTCGGCCTGCACAGACGGCAGCTCGAGGGCGATGGGATCATGGTCAATCTCGGCGCTTGGGGTACGCGGCAGGATAAGGCGGAAGCGGGAGCCGACGCCGAAGATGCCCGTGGCATCGAGCGAGCCACCATGGAGGACGGCGTCCTCGCGCGCGATGGCAAGGCCCAAGCCCGTGCCGCCGGAGTGGCGCACGCGCGAGGCATCGGCACGCCAGAAGCGATTGAAGACGAGCTCTTCTTGGCCGTCCTTGAGACCCACGCCGTGGTCCGTGACGGCGATGCCCACGGCGTCCTCGGTCTCCGCGATATCGACGTCAACGGGGTTGCCCTCCGAGTGGTCGATGGCGTTGGCGAGCAGGTTGCGCAGGATGCGCTCGATGCGGCGCGAGTCGCCCTCGACCGTGACCGGGTCGTCTGGGACGTGGAAGCGCACCTCGACGCCGAGTTCCTCGGCCAGATGCGAGGTCTGCTGCCAGGCGGAGTCGACGCAGCTGCGGGCGTCGAGCTGGGCCTTAGACAGATCCGCGACGCCAGCGTCGTGGCGGGAAATCTCCAGGAGGTCCGCGAGCAGCGCCTCGAAGCGGTCAAGCTCGCGGGTCATCAGCTCCGTCGCACGGCGCGTGTGCGGCTCGAGCGAGTCAGCGTCCGCCGCAATGAGGTCCGCGGCCATGCGCACCGTGGTGAGCGGCGTACGCAGCTCGTGCGAGACGTCCGAGGTGAACTGGCGTTGCAGGTTGCCGTACTCCTCAAGCTGCGTAATTTGTTTGGACAGCTTCTCGGCCATGTCGTTGAAGGACGACGCAAGGCGGCCCATCTCGTCCTCGCCCTCAACGACCATGCGCTCCCGCAGGTGGCCGGCGGCAAGGCGCTGGGCAATGCGCGAGGCCGAGCGCACCGGCGCGATGACTTGCTGGGTGGCCAGCCAGGCAATGCCGACGAGGAGGACGACAACCACGACGGCGGCGGCAGACAGAAGGCCGCGCATGAGCGCCATCGTGGATTCCTCGGACTCCATGGACAGCACGATGTAGACCTGCGTGCCGGGGATATCCGCGTGTGCCGGGGTACCCATGACGAGCGCGTTGTAGTTGCCACCGTTGGTCTGATCGATATTCGTGAATTGATACGCGATCTGGTCTTGGGCGACGAGGCTGCGCAAGTTATCTGGGATGCGGTACCCCTCGGGCGAGGTGGTCTGCGTGCCGTCCGAGTTCTGGACGACGATGACGGGCTCGAAGGCCGCGTGGGACTCGCCATCCGAGCCAAGCTGGGTGAGCGACGCGCGCGCCGAATTGATGCGCACCTGCACGGAATTGCCGGTTCCGGTGGCGCTGATCTGCTGCTCGACCGTGATGCGGGCGCGATCGATTTCCTGCTCTGCCGCGGACAGCTTCTGGTCGATGAGCCGCTGTGTGAGGACGGAAATGAGCGCGTAGGCAAGAATGAGCATGACCACCGAGGAGGCGGCCAAAATCATGCCAATGAAGCGCACCTGCAGGGAGGAGCGCCACGAGTCGAGGAACCGGTCCTTGATCCGGCTTAAGCGAGTGAGAATGATTTACTCCCCAGCTGCACCGGCACCGACCTTGCCGGTCTTATAGCCCACGCCGCGCACGGTGAGGACGATCTGCGGGTCTTCCGGATCGTGCTCGATCTTGGCGCGCAGGCGCTGGACGTGGACGTTGACAAGGCGCGTGTCCGAAGCATGGCGGTAGCCCCACACGGACTCGAGCAGTTCCTCGCGGGTGTGAACCTGGCCGGGCTTGCGGGCCATCTCAAGGAGCAGATCGAACTCGAGCGGCGTAAGCGAGATTTCCTCCCCATCGACGCGGCGGACGGTGTGCTCCGGGACGTCGATGATGAGGTCGCCGACCTCGATGAGCTCCTGGGAGGTCGACTCCGTGCGGCGCAGGCGGGCGCGGATACGGGCGACGAGCTCCTTCGGCTTGAAGGGCTTGGTGATGTAGTCATCCGCGCCGGACTCAAGGCCCAGCACGACGTCGACGGTGTCCGTCTTCGCGGTAAGCATGACGATCGGCACTGAGGAGGTGCGGCGGATGGCGCGGCAGATATCCACGCCATTCATGCCGGGGAGCATAAGGTCGAGCAAAATGAGGTCCGGCTGGTGCTCCTCAAAGGCCGGTACGGCTTGCGCGCCGTCGGTCACGGCAATGGGCTCAAGCCCCTCCGATTCCAGGACGATAGTGAGCATTTCCGAGATTGCCGGATCATCGTCGACGACCAAAATCTTAGGGGCCACAGTAAACCTCGTCTCCTTCTCAAATGTGGCGCTGCCTGCACAGCGCCTCTATCCCGCACTGCCCACCCACAGTGGCACGCGACCTCCCGCCAACCGGCGTGGTCGCACACTGAGGGCATGCAGCGTTTCCTACCCAGTATGTCGGATCGGAGCGCCCCGCGCGATGAGCGGCGCGCGTGCCTTCCCCATGCTGGGACTTTCAGGGCCGCCTAGATCGCGTCCTCGCTGCCAGCGCCGAAAAGCGCGCGCACGGCCTCGATGACGCGGTCGGCATCGCTGGTCACAAGCCACGGCCCGCCCCACTCTGCGGCGGCCAGGCGCCGGTAGGCTGCGGCCGTATGCGCCTGCAGCGCGTCGTCTTTTTCGTATTCGTCCTTAGCGCGCGTCGCGTCCTGTGCGGCGCGACCCGCGGCACGCTCGGCTGCGAGGGCCACGTCCGTGTCCAAGAAGATCTGCAGGTCCGGGTGCGGAAGCTTCAAGCGGCCGAACTCCAGATCGTAGACCCACTGCACGACTTCAGGGTTGCCCTCGGCGCCGCCCAGGCGCGCGGAGGAGTACGCAGCGTTCGACGCGACGTAGCGGTCGAGTATGACCAGCTCCCCGTCGCGCGGCGCGATGTCGTCGCGCGCGCCACAGCGGTCGAGCGCAAAAAGCGTCGCCATGGCGTACGGCGACTGTGTCATATCCCCCATGCGCCCATAGAGCGCCTCACGTGCGAGCTGCGCATGAATGGACACCTCGTAGCGCGGGAAGGCGATGACGCGCACCGGCACGTCGAGTGCCTCACGTAGGCGACCGACGAGAGTGTTCTTGCCCGCTCCGTCGATTCCCTCGATGGCGACAATCATGGCGTTCCTTTCCCTGTTGTCCTGCACAGCTTTCCTGCACAGCTTTCGTGCGGATTCGTGCGCGCGGCATTTTCAGCGTGCGCGCGATATCCTCCCCGCACTATACGGCGCAACGACACCGCGTACAGCGATAGCCTCGAGCCACAGAGGGGTAGCTCGCGAGAGACGTTGACACCCCCATGCGTTCAGCCTTCTGCCCTGCATACAACGGTGTAATCCCCGCTCCGGCGCACTCCGAGCGACTATTCGCCCTCGCGCGCCGTGTCACGGCGGTCCCTAGGACAAAGCCTCGGTGAAGGGCTCGAGATCCACCTCATCCTCAACGGATTCCAGCAGCTCCGCAGCCTTTTCATGTAGTTCCTCGTCGCCAGAACCGGCGAGCGAACGAATGAACGGGTATTCGGTAATAATCTCCCCCGCCGTAAAAGGCGCGCCGGCCCAAATGGCGGCGATCGTCGCCGCAGCAAGGCCGTTGCTTCCCTCGTCACCAGAGGCATCGCCGCTGGCAGCAAGCATAACGGCGTCACGCACGGCCTCCACGATATCCTCATCTTCGAGGTCGGCCAGCTCATCGAGGAAGTCTGTATTCACGTCAGAGCTGAGGATGTGCTCATCCCAGGTACTCATATTCTCTCCTTTATCAAAGGTCTAGGCCAGACGGCGACCATGGTATTGTCGTTACCAACTTGTTACCACAGTCATGTCACGAGAGGAATACCGCAGGTGAAAGCCGATACGCGCCGCGCGCTCATCTTCATCGTTGTCGGTGTGCTTCTTGCCGCCGGCATCGGTGCAGTTGTGTGGCGCCTCGGGACCCCAGGGTCCTCTTCCTCTGATCCTGCCATGAATGAGGCCGTCGGCGCCGGTGACATAGACCTACGCAGCACCCAAGCTGCGGGTGACGATGTGCACGACCACGTCTACGCCACGGAAACCGGTGATAGCAGCAAGTCTGGCCGCAACGTGGCACCGCTGGCGGATGACCCTTTCTTGGCACCAAACGCCGTGTTCAACACGAAGAAGCTGGATGCCAACCCCACCACGTATTACCGCCCGGGCAATATCAGCGACGGCACCGTCCTGCCCACGTCAACCCGCGGCCCCTCGGCACGGACGCAGATTCCCGCCACCATGGCGCCTGGTGCGACTGCGGCCCCCACGACTGTCATCACCGCGGTGACGGGCGACCTGCACCCGGGCGCGCCGACTTCCATTGGTACCTTGCCCACCAATGCGCCGGCCCCCGCGCCTAGCCCACGCGACTCCACGTCCAGGTCTGATGACCCGGCTCCGGCGCCCACCCATGCGCCCACGTCACAGCAGCCGACGCCGCAGCCCACCATTGAGATCCCCACGGATAAGCCGACAGAAGGCCCCACGCGTGACGAGGACACGCCTGCTACCTCGACGGACGAGACCACTCCGGTCGAGCCCACGGAGACCACAAGCACGCAAGACACGCCGACGACCGCCACGAACGGCCACACCTCGCCGGCGAACGAACCCACGAGCGCCGACTCGCCACAGCCCACGGCTGACTCCCCCACCGCTGAGACCACCGGCGTGCACACGACCACGCAGGCGGATCCGCAAGAGCCCACGGAGCTGGCCAACTAGCGCGCACCAAGAACGCATTCGGCCCCGCTGTCTCCTTCGTTGTCAACGAAGGAAAGGCAGCGGGGCCATGGGCGTGTGCGGCGCCGTACGCGACCGGAACGAGGCGCGAACTAGGCGCGCGCGACGAAGAGCTGTGCCGGGGCGGCGGCAGCGGAGTCAACGGTGACCGTGACGGGACCGTCCGTAACGGGCAGCCAAGCGGCCTCGCCCGGAGCCAGAGAGGTCTCACCCAGCGTCACGGTGCCGTGCGTGCACAGCGCGATGGCCGGGCCGGTGGGGTTGAGCGTGCCCGTGGCACCAGCCGGCAACTCGTAGCGGTCGACGGTGAACTCGTCGGCCGGGGTGATGTATTCCTCGGCCACCGTGGCGGCCACAGAAAGGCCATCGCCCAGCTGTTGCGGGTGCACACGCGGCTCCTCGAGCGCGGCGAATTTGAGGACCTTGACGAGCTCGGGCACATCGACGTACTTGGGCGTCAAACCGCCACGCAGCACGTTATCCGAGTTCGCCATGACCTCCACGCCGAGGCCGTGGACGTAGGCGTGGAGCTGGCCTGCGTCGAGATAGACAGCCTCGCCCGGCGCGAGCTCGATGTGGTTGAGCAACAGCGCGCCCAGCACGCCGATATCGCCCGGGTACTGCTCGTTGATGTGGAGGACCGTATCCATGACGCGCGACATCCAGCCTTCCGGCACGCGCGGGGCCGCAGCGACGATGGCGTCGATGAGCTCGCGGCGTGCGGCAGAGGGAATGGTAATCCACGTCGTAAACAGCGCACGCAGGTTACCTTCCTCCGCGTCCGGGGTCTCCTCCGGCGAAAGCATGGACTGGTAGCGGTCGAGCTCCGGGCACTCGAGAGCAGCGAAGAGCTCGCGCGTGCGCGCCAGCGGGCGGAAGCCCGCCATGGCGTAGAAGGGGCTGAGCGCAATGATGATCTCCGGCTTGTGGGAGCCGTCCTTGTAGTTGCGCTTCGCGTCATCGAGCGCGA
Organism: Corynebacterium sp. CMW7794; assembly: GCF_001563605.1. NCBI lineage: Bacteria > Bacillati > Actinomycetota > Actinomycetes > Mycobacteriales > Corynebacteriaceae > Corynebacterium > Corynebacterium sp. CMW7794. The sequence goes on along the minus strand of NZ_KQ961738.1, from coordinate 33,597 downwards.
TGCCCAACGCATTCTCACGGGCAAAGCCTTCCGCGGCCTGCTCCGGTGAGGGGTGCGCCTGCAAGGACAAGACGTCGTCTGCTGCCAAAATCTTCATGAGGAACGGCAGGCCGCCGGCCCACGGTGCGACGCTGCGCGGGTCCGCGTCGATGACCTCGTCAAGGCGCGCGCCCGTCTCCGCGAGCGTCGAGGGATCCCCAGGGTGGGCGCCGTACCACAGCTCGGCGAGGGGCTGGCCCGAAGGCTCAGAGCCCACGAGCTCGGGGATGAGCGTCCGTGAGCCCCAGGAATAGCGGCGTGCGGCAGGGACAATCTTGTCCATGAAGTCTCCTCTCAATCCGAGCTAGTGCTCGGAGGCATGAAAAGCTGTCGCGGCTAGGGCGCGCACAAGCAACTGCAAGGGATGTGCTGCGGCCGTAGAAGCCGTGACTGCGATATACGTGGGCGGCGTCGTTGACGCGCTGGAACCGGAATATTCAGCGGAATCCGGTTCTTCAACCGACGCCATAGGATAATCCTGACTCGGGGCACCCGCCAAGCCCTGCGGGCTCTCGGGTGCGCCATCCCAGATAAGCACCTTTGACAGTACCATTGGCGGACCGTCAAGGAAGGGATCGTAGAACGGGTCGGCGCGATCCGCGCCCTGTCCCGTGCTCTCCGCGGCGCGGCGCTCGAGCACCGCCGGGACCAGCTCCGGCTCGACGTAGGTGCCGCCCAATCCGCCTGCCGCCCACAGCGCCGCGGCGACCTGCGCCACGGCACCGCCAGTGTGGATAACGTGCGTTCCTTCCACGGCGTTGCGCAGCGCACGCGCAGGGTTGACCGCCGCGTCACGCTCCGGGGAGAGCGTCTCCAGTTCCTGGTCGAGCTCGTCCGCCAGCCCCACGAGGTACTCCGTGGTCACCGTCGCCGGCTGATGGAAGGCATGGAAGATAGCCTCCAGTCCCGCGATATAGCGCGCGGGCGAGGTTCCTTCGGCCGTGGGCAGGGCCTCGATGATAAGCGTGCCCTCTGCGTCTCGAGCGTCCTCGGCCAGCGGGCCGCGCGCAGGGCCCAAGTACACGGTCTGCGCACCGCGCCGCGCGGCGGTGAGCAGCGCCTGCGAGGCCCAGTCACAGGAGCCTCGCTCGCCCAGCACGACCACTGTGTCGAGTGCTCCCACGAAGGCGGGCAGCTGTTGCGTCACCACAACGGGAACACCGGTCTGCTGGTCCGCCACACATTGCGCGCACGCGCGCGCCACAGCGTCCGTGGGCAGCAGGACGACGGCGCGCGGTGTCGCACCAAAGAGCAAGGATTCCAGGGCGGAGGTTGCCCCCGACAAGACGCGTACCTGGGCGCCTTCGTGCGCGACGTCGAAGAAGCGGACGGTTTCCGGGTCATAGTCGCTGGAACCAGACCAGTATCCCGGCTCCGCAGCCTCGTGAGAACCGTCACCGCCCAGCTCGGGGCGGTCCTCCCAGTTCGAAGTGTTCATGGTCCCCCACCCTATACTGATCTCCCATGACATATCCTGTGATTTTGGTAGGCGGCGGCCCCGGCACATGGGACCTCATCACCGTCCGTGGCCTGCGCGCGCTCGAGCAAGCAGAGGTCATCCTCGCCGATCACCTCGGGCCTGCCGCACAGCTCGAGGATTTCCTCGATACCTCCGAGAAAGAGATCATCGATGTTTCCAAGCTCCCCTATAGGAAATCCATCTCGCAGGAGAAGATCAACGAGCTGCTCATCGAGCACGCTCGCGCCGGCAAGCGCGTCGTGCGTCTCAAGGGCGGCGATCCTTATGTCTTCGGCCGCGGCTTCGAGGAGCTGCAGGCGCTCACGAACGCAGGCCTTGCCTGCGAGGTCGTCCCCGGCGTCACCTCCGCGATTTCCGTCCCGGCGCTCGCAGGCGTGCCCGTCACCCAGCGCGGCGTCGTCCACGCCTTCACGGTCGTCTCCGGCCACCTCGCCCCCGGCCATCCCAAGTCCCTCGTGGACTGGGAGGCGCTCGCCCGCTCCGGCGCCACGCTCAGCGTCATCATGGGAGTGAAGAACGCCGGGAAAATCGCCGAGGCCCTCCTGGCTGGCGGTCGTCCCGGGTCTACCCCGGTCGCCGTCATTCAGGAGGGCACCATGTCGGGTGAGCGCACCTTCCGCACCACGCTCGAGGGGCTGGGCGCACTCATGGAGGGCGAGGCCGTCGCCCCGCCCGCCGTTTACGTCATCGGCGAGGTCGCCGGACTGTAGGCATACTCCCGCGCGCTTGCCGATGCCCCCTCACGCGCAGCGTCGTCTTCTCCCTCGCGCGCAGCGTCATCTTCTCCCTCGTCCGCCGCAGGCTCCACGGTATCCGCTTCCTTGCGCGCCGCCCGGTAGGCCAGCGTGCCGCGGACGGTGAGCGTCACACCCACCACGCCGAGGGCCACGAGGACCCACGCCGGCGCATCGACGACCTTGGGCACGTTGAGCACGACAATGGCCGTGCCCACCACCCCGCCCAGCGCGACCGGGTTAATACGCGAGATAAGCCACGCTGCGATAGGCGCCGCGATAACGCCACCCACGAGCAAAGCCGCGACGGCCGCAGCGTGCGCGACGATCTCGTCCCACAGTCCCAGCACGAAACCGAGCGTCGCACCCAAGGTCACGAGGAACTCCGAGGCGCTCACCGTGCCCACAATGCGACAGGGCTGCTCGCGGCCGATCGCCATGAGTGTCGACGTGGACACCGGGCCCCAGCCGCCGCCACCAGTGGCGTCGACGAAGCCACCCACGCTGCCCAGCCCAATGAGGAAGGGCGTCGAATGCATGCGTCCGGCCTGAGGGTCGCGGCGCACGCGGCCGCGCGAGAAGCGCCACACGAGGTTGCAGCCAATCGCAGTGAGGATGGCCCCGGTCACCGGCGCCGCCGCATCCGTGGAGATCCGCGACAGGACCGTCGCTCCCAGGAATCCGGCAATGCCGCCGGGCACGCCAAGGCGCACCACCGTGGGCCAGTGCACGTTGCCAAAGCGCCAATGGGAGGCACCGGAGACCAACGTGGTGCCCAACTCTGCCGCATGCACGATGGCGGACGCCTGTGCAGGGCCAAGGCCCGCGAGCAACAGCACCGTCGTGGACGTGACGCCAAAGCCCATGCCAATGCCACCGTCGACCAGTTGCGCGGCGAAGCCCGCCAGTGCAATAAGAATAAGCGTGCGCATATTAATTCCTTACTGTGACAGAGGTAGCGTGGCCCCGCAACGGGAAGCGCACGGGGGCGACTTGTCCGCTGTGACGGGCATGGCCCACCCTGGGGGCGCCACCGCGCGCACGGGCCGCGACAATGGGCGCAAGTGCCGCGCCGAGGGGCTCAGGAACGCCGCCGTCGTAGGTCTTTCCAATGCGATGCACGCCGCGCGGCTCGAGCAGGTCAAGTAACAGGCCCGGCGCGACGAAGAGCGGGAGCACCTCGGCGCTGCCATGCGTCGCACACTGGGCATCCACGCCGGCCAGGCCATACGGGGTGCCCGCCGCCTTCGTGGCGAAGATGCACGAGGTCGACTGCCCCGTGAGATCCCCCACGCGCACCGCGAGCCGCTCGACAGCGGCGTTGGCCTGCGCATTCGAAGAACCCACGGAATAGATCACGAGGTGCGCGCTCGGATCGTGCACGCGAGCTGCAAGCAGCGCCGCGATATCGGAACCCGTGCCCAGCACGGGCGCGACGCGCAAGTCCACGCCGGTGAGCTCAGAGGCTTCCGCCGCAACCGTGGGCACGTCCACGCGGGCGTGGTAGCCCTCAGTAAAGAGCAAGGGAACGACCGTTGCCTGCGTCTCGCCGGCCAAGGCGAGCGTGAGGGCGGCATCGGCAAGCGTGGGCGCGGTGAAGTCCAAGTACGCGGCGCGGGTGACCTCGCCGGTGAGATCTTCGGTAGCCCGGGCGAGCTCCTCTACTGCACCGGCCGCGGCAGGGTGCCGCGAACCGTGGGATAAGACGATGATCGCCATGACGGGGAATCCTTTATGACTGGGGACGGGCGGAATGTCCGTGCCGGCGCAGGGAGTCCTGCAGGGCTTGGGCAGCGGACGGGGTGGCGGACGCCGCCACGGGGGCGTCGTCTTGGCCGTGGAACATGACGGAGAAGACGCGCAGGCACGCGCTGCAGCGCCACGCGAAATCGCCTTCCTCATCCGGGAAGAGCGACTCGGACGCGCAGTACGGGCAGTACGCCGGGTGGTTGCGGTTCGGGTTGGGCTCGCGGCGGAAACGCATTACTTCAGCAGCTCCTCGTCGGCGCGCACGACCCAGTCACGGAACTGCTCGCCGGGCTCGCTGTTCTCCTTGAAGTTCGTGACGACGCGGGTGACGTACTCGCCCACCTCATCCGCGATGACCTTGTGGCCGCGCAGCTTGCGACCCCAGGCCTCCTCGCCCAAGCCGAGCGCGCCGCCCAAGTGCACCTGGAAGCCCTCAACGCGGTTGCCCTCGTCGTCCGTGACGGTCTGGCCCTTGAATCCGATATCGGAGACCTGCGAGCGAGCGCACGCGTTAGGGCAGCCGTTGAGCGAGATGGAAATCGGCACGTCGAGGTCGCCCACACGCTCCTCGAGCTCATCGACGAGCTGGATGGCGCGCGCCTTCGTCGTCGCGTGCGCGAGCTTGCAGAACTCCAGGCCGGTGCAGGAGATGATGCCGCGGCGGAACTCGGAGGGTTCCGGGTACAGGCCGGTCTCATTAAGCGCAGCCTTGAGCGGCTCGATGACTTCTTCCTTGATATCGAGGAAGAGCAATTCCTTCATGGGCGTGGTGCGGATGCGCTCGACGCCGAAGCGCTCCGCGACGTCCGCGATGGCGATGAGCTGCTCACCCGTCGCGTGGCCGACCGTCGGCTTGACACCCACGTAGTAGTTGCCGTCCTGTTGCTTGTGGACACCGAGGTGGTCGCGATTGCCCAGGTGCGGGGCGACCGGCTCCGCGCGCTCGAGCGGCGCGTCAAGGTACTCGGTTTCGAGCACCTCGCGGAACTTGTCGATGCCCCACTCGGCGACGAGGAACTTGAGGCGCGCGCGGTTACGCAGACGGCGGAAGCCATAGTCACGGAAGATGCTCACCACACCGTGCCAGACCTCCGGCACGCGCTCAAGCGGGACGAAGACGCCGAGCGAGCGCGCGAGCATGGGGTTGGTGGACAAGCCGCCGCCCACGAAGCAGTCGAAGCCCTTGCCGAGCTCGGGGTGCTCGCGACCGACGAAGGCGATGTCCTGAATCTCGTGCGTCACGTCCTGACGGGCGTTGCCGGAAATCGCGGTCTTAAACTTGCGGGGCAGGTTCTGCACGTCGTCGGAGAGCAGGTACTTCTCCGTAATCTGGTCGATAGCCCAGGTGCCGTCGATAATCTCGTCTTCCGCGACGCCGGCGACGGGCGAGCCGAGGATGACGCGCGGGACGTCACCGCAGCCCATGAGCGTGGACAGGCCCACCTTCTCCAGCTTCTCCCAGATAGTGGGGACGTCCTCGATCTGGATCCAGTGCAGCTGAATATTCTGGCGGTCCGTAAAGTCCGCGGTCGAGCGGGCGTAGTCGCGCGAAATCTCGCCCACGGTGCGCAGCTGCTCCGGGGTGACGCGGCCTCCGTCGAAGCGCACGCGCATCATGAAGTACTCGTCCTGCAGCTCGGTATTGCTCAGCGTGGAAGTGAGCTCGCCGCCTAGGTTCTGCTTGCGCTGGGTATAGAGGCCTAGCCACTTAAAGCGCGGCGCCAGGTCTTCGGCCGGGATGGAGCTAAAGCCCTCCTTGGAGTAAATGTCGATGACGCGCTGGCGCGCGGACAGACCCGGGTCCTCCTGCTTAATGACCTCGTCCTGGTTCAGCGGCTCGGTGCCGTCAATCTTCCACTGGCCTTCCGGCTTCTTTTTCCTTGTGCGGGGCGTGCGCTCGCGGGTCGCGGTCGTCATGGGGTGCTGTCTCCTGAATGCTCATCGATGCCGCCGTGTGCGAGTGGCGGTCACGTGCGTTGTGCTGTGTTTTGTCGTTCCGGCGGCGCGGGATATATGGCCCACACCACAACTGGATTGGCAACCACGCTAGTGAAACAACATGGTTCAAACAATATAGACAGCTTGGTCTTTAAAATTCATACCGTATTACCTGCCACTTTGGGACGAATGAAATTGGGGGACTTGCCCACCCACGCAAAGATGAGTTCAATAGGACGCGCATACCGTATGCCCCTAGCCTGGGCATTCGGCACTATGATGGATATATTTATGAACAGATACGTCTAGTTGCGCACCGAAGCACTAGACACGAGACCACTGTGGAAAGGGATCTTTCATGACTTCACCCCTGCGCGTCGCCGTCATTGGCGCTGGCCCTGCCGGAATTTACGCCTCCGACATCCTCGTCAAGAAACTCTCCGGCAACGTCCAGATTGACCTCATCGAGCAGATGCCGGCCCCCTTCGGCCTCATCCGCTACGGCGTGGCTCCGGACCACCCGCGCATCAAGGGCATTATCAAGTCCCTCCACCGCGTCATGGAAACCGAGCAGATCCGTCTGCTCACCAATATCCACGTCGGCCGCGACGTGACTGTCGAGGAACTCCAGGACTACTACGACGCTATCGTCTTCGCGACGGGCGCCGTGGGCGACCGCCACCTCAACATCCCAGGCGTCGACCTCGAAGGCGTCCACGGCGCCGGCGAGTTCGTGGGCTTCTACGACGGCAACCCGCGCTTCAAGCGTGACTGGGACCTCTCCGCTACCGAGGTCGCCGTCGTCGGCGTGGGCAACGTTGGCCTCGACGTCGCCCGCATCCTCGCGAAGACGGGCGACGAGCTCCACGTCACCGAGATCGCGGACAACGTGTACGAGTCCCTGAAGAAGAACAAGGCAGAGACTGTCCGCGTCTTCGGCCGCCGCGGCCCAGCCCAGGCAAAGTTCACCCCGCAGGAGCTCAAAGAGCTCGACCACTCCCCGACTATCAACGTCGTTGTCGACCCAGAAGACATCGACTACGACGAGGCCTCACTGGAAGCTCGCTCTAACTCCAAGTCCCAGGACCTCGTGTGCCAGGTGCTCGAGCAGTACGCCATCCGCGAGCCTAAGGAGGCTCCGCACACGCTGCAGATTCATCTCTTCGAGCAGCCCGTGGAAATCCTCGGCGAGAATGGCAAGGTGACCGGCATCAAGACCGAGCGCACCGCCCTCAACGGCGACGGTTCCGTCTCCGGCACCGGAAAGTTCACCGAGTGGCCGGTCCAGGCCGTCTACCTCGCCGTCGGCTACCGTTCGGACCCGATCGAGTCCGTGCCGTTCAACGATGACCGCCACGTCATCAACAACGACGGCGGCCACGTCACCTCCCTCGACGGCGAGGTCGTCCCTGGCCTCTACGCCACCGGCTGGGTCAAGCGCGGCCCCGTGGGCCTTATCGGCAACACCAAGTCCGACGCCACCGAGACCATCGGCATGCTCGTCGCCGACTATGAGGCAGGCAAGCTCTCCCACTCCCACGGCGAGGACTTCACCGAGCTGCTCAAGGATAAGAGCGTGGACTACCTCACCTGGGACGGCTGGAAGAACCTCGATGCCGCCGAGCGCGCCGCAGGCGAGGCCGAAGGCCGCGAGCGCAAGAAGTTCGTCGAGTGGGAAGACATGGTCTCCCAGTCGCACAACTACCAGATCTAGGCTTTCCAGCCCCGACACCACCGCCGCCCCGCGGTCCGCTTCGTGCGGACGGCGGGGCGGCGCGGTATTTTCTGCACCCCGGTCGAGTGCACGGGGGTCGTCTTTGGGTTGTATGGCTTCAGGCCGGCAGCGAGGGCCTGAGATGATAAAACTCACAGTACACAAAACCGCCGGCCTGGAAACCAGGACGGCGGCGAGCGGCGCGAAGCGAGCTACGCGCGAATGATGGCGAGGACCTCGTCAACGATTGCTTGGACTTCCTCGGCGGTCTTGGCCTCGACGTTGAGGCGCAGGAGCGGCTCGGTGTTGGAGGCGCGCACGTTGAACCAGGCCTCGGTATCCTTGAGCTGCACGGTCACGCCATCGAGCTCGTCAACGGACTCGATCTTGTCAGCCAGCGCGTCGAGCACGGCCTGCGTCGCTGCCTTCTGGTCGGCGACGGTGGAGTTGATCTCACCGGAGGCCTCGTAGCGAGAGTAGTCCGCCATGAGCTCGGAGAGCGGCTTGTCGGACTCGCCCAGGGCCGCCAGGACGTGCATCGCGGCGAGCATGCCGGAGTCCGCGTTCCAGAACTCCTGGAAGTAGTAGTGCGCGGAGTGCTCGCCACCGAAGACGGCCTTCTCCTTGGCCATCTGAGCCTTGATGAAGGAGTGGCCCACACGCGTGCGCACGGCCTTGCCGCCGTTCTCCGCGATCATCTCCGGCACCGTCTTCGAGGTGATGAGGTTGTGGATGATCGTCGCACCCGGGAATTTCTTGAGGTAGCGCTCTGCAACGAGCGCGCAGATAGCCGAGGGGCTCACCGGGTGGCCCTTCTCGTCCACGACGAAGCAGCGGTCCGCGTCACCGTCGAAGGCCAGTCCGATATCGGCGCCTTGCTCGACGACGAACTTCTGCAGGTCGACGAGATTCTTCGGATCCAGTGGGTTGGCCTCGTGGTTAGGGAACGTGCCGTCGAGCTCGAAGTAGAGCGGGCGCAGGTCGAAGGGCAGGCCCTCGAATACCTCGGGGACGGTGTGGCCACCCATGCCATTGGCGGCATCGGCAGCAATGACGAGCGGACGGGACGCCTCGAGCGGCACCAGGCCGCGCAGGAACTCCGCGTAGTCCGGCAGGACCTCGCGCTCGGTGATGGTGCCAGGCGCACCGTCGAAAGCGGGCACGCCCTCGACGAGCATGTCCTTGATGGTCTCCAGACCGGTCTCCTGGCCCACCGGCACGGCGCCAGCGCGGCAGAGCTTAATGCCGTTGTACTTGGCCGGATTGTGGGAGGCGGTGAACATCGCGCCCGCGTGGTTCAGGGAACCTGCCGCGAAGTACAGCTCGTCGGTGGACGTGAGATTCAGCTTGATGACGTCGAGGCCTTGGGAGACGACGCCCTCCGCAAAAGCCTGGGACAGCGCCGGCGAGGACGGGCGCATGTCGTGGCCGATGGCGACGGTGGTCTCACCCTCGCCGCGCAGGATGGACGCGTACGCCGCACCCGTGTCCCGAACGAGGTCTTCGTCGATATCCTCGCCCACGACGCCACGCACGTCATAAGCCTTAATCACTGCATTGAGCTGTTCACGAGTTCGCATAAGCCCCAAGTGTAGCCCCCATTTTCGGCGAACCGAACACGCGACGGCCCGGCGTCACACTTAGCCAGCGTCTTTATGGCGAGCTTTCAGCTATTCCCCAGGCTGTCCAGGCTCCCGAGCGTCGCTCGCGTCCGCGTCGTCCGCATCCGGGACGACGTGGAGATGCGCGCGCCGCGCCGCCCGCACGTCAGCCACGCGCCGCATGCGGAAGACCGGGTGATTAGACCGCGCCGGATCCGCACCATCAAAGGTGGGCTCGTAGTCGATGGGATCGCGCGCGCCCTCATCGTTTACTTCATCCGTGACGCGTCCGCCGGCGCCGACGGCCTCGGCTAACGCTAGGAGATCATCGTCATCATCGAGCTCCACGCGGTCCACGCGTACGAGTTCCCAGCCATGCGGCGCAGTAATCCGCGAGGAGTGGTGTTCGCACAGGTCCCAGCTGTGCGGATCTTTCTCCTCGCTCAGGGGACCCACGACGGCGGTTTGCTCCGCGTAGGCATACGTGAGCGTTGCTACGGCAGGGCGGCCGCAGCCAGGACGCGAGCAGTGTCGTTCGGCGGGTCGTTGGTGAGTCACGGTCCCCTAGTCTAGTGCCCACCGGCCCAAAGTTGGGCAGGCCCGCGCACGGCGTGGTTGCCTCCGCGACGTGTGTGCGCCGCCTACAATCTACGGCCATGACCACCGCGCGCCCCCACATTCGCCCGTTCCGTGACCGGCGTGGACGCGGCGCGCGCGGGCCCCTTCTCCCCCAGCAGAGCCCGCGCTTCCGCAGCCGCTCCGAGCTTTTCGATGCCGCCGTGCTTGAGGCTTACGCACCCCTCCAGAATTCCTATGCCCGGGAGCTCTCCGGCGTGGACATCGCCGTCGACACCGTGCCACGCATGCGCCTGCGTGCCGATATGACGGTTCTGCCGGATGAAATCATCGCTGACGGCCCAGTGCCGCTGGGGCGTCTGCTTCCCGCCGGCGTCGACGTCCGGGGACGTCCCACACGCGCCCGCTTCGTCGTTTTCCGCATGCCCATTGAGGAGCGCACCACCAACCACGCCGAGCGCGCAGAGCTGCTGTCCACCGTGCTCACCGCGCTTGTGGCGACGTACCTCAACGTCGAGCCGCAGGATATCGACTCTCGGTTCAACTGGTAAGCGTCACGCTCTAGCTGCAGAAAACCCGAAAAATCCCCTTTCGGGGACCTTCACCGTCGCGCTCGCCTTGTGGCGAGCGCTTTTATACGCCGCGTACGCGGGCGTTTAGCCTATTTGGCGCTTGAGGCGGCGACGCTCGCGGTCCGAGAGCCCGCCCCAAATTCCAAAGCGCTCGTCGTGTTCGAGTGCGTATTCCAAGCACTCATCGCGCACTGCGCAGGCTTGGCAGATGCGCTTCGCCTCACGCGTCGAGCCGCCCTTCTCTGGAAAGAAAGCTTCCGGGTCGGTCTGCGCGCACAGCGCCTGGTCTTGCCACTCTTGCTCAACAGCGCCAAAGAGTTCATCCAACGACAGCGCCGCCGCAGCAGCGCCACGGAGATTGGCGTTATTAGCCATGTCGTCCACGCCGTTTTCCTTTCTCCGTTGGTCGTATCCGCCACGGGCTGCGCCTACAACGCACCCGGGGGACCTTGTTCTGATTCCAAGGGCGGCGGGGCCCATCCTCCCACTGACGGTGATGTCGATGGAGAGTCACTGCTCCCGCCACGCTTTCTTACACACTTGTGATTTAACCCGCCGCCACTAAATATCGTCAACCTGCGGGAGCTGTTTTTTACCTGAGAACCACGAACGTGCAGCTCGTTTTTAACATCCGCCACATTGATCACAATAAAACCATTCAGGGGGCAAAAGCCGGGGGTACTACATCTAGTGGCAGCAAGGATCGACACTCACAATTTCGCACAATCCTCGGCGTGTCGCACCACTGCGCCGAAAAACTTTCCCCCCCCCCTTTCGACACGCAGCCCGCGACGCACAAAAGGCCCAACCCGCAGCTACAGGGATTGGACCTTTGCATGGCCGCGCCCGCACACCGGGCTGGGCGTTTTAGGCGTCAGAGCTAAAGCGCACGCCTGCGTCCGGAATCTGCACACCCGGAAAGACGCGCATGCCGCCTTGCAGCTCGCAGCGCGCACCAATGGTGGCGCCTTCGCCGATGACGCAATTGTCGATGTGCGCGTTCGCACCCACGTGGACGCCCGAGGCGAGGATGGAGTTCGTGATGACGGCGCCCGGCTCGATGGTCACTCCGTCAAAGACAACGGTGCCGTCGATACGGCAGCCCGCACCGACCTCCGAGCCGCGACCCACCGCGGTACCCGAGAGCAACAGCACACCACCGGCGATGCCCGCCGAGGGATCGACGAAGGACTCGCCGGTGTGGCCCTCGAGGAGCGGCGACGGCGCAATGCCACGCACGATGTCGGACGAGCCACGCACGAAATCATCCGGGCGGCCCATATCGCGCCAGTAGGAGTTGTCCACGTGGCCGAAGACGCGCTTGCCTGCCTCGAGCAGCTGCGGGAAGGTCTCGCGCTCCACGGAGACCACGCGGTCGGCCGGGATGGACTCGATGAGTTCCTTCTTGAACACGTAGCAGCCCGCGTTGATCTGGTTCGTGGGCGGATCCTCGGTCTTTTCCAGGAATGCCGTGACCTGGCCGTTGGAATCCGTGGGCACGCAACCAAAGGCGCGCGGATCGGACACATTAAGAAGGTGCATGGTGAGGTCTGCATCCTTCTCCTCGTGCGCAGCGAGGATGCCATTCAAGTCCATGCCAGAGAGCACATCGCCGTTGAAGACCATGACGGTGTCATGGCGCAGCTTATCGTAGACGTTGCGAATGCCGCCGCCGGTGCCCAGAGCGGTCTCCTCGACGACGTACTCAATGTCGAGCCCGAGCTCCGAACCGTCGCCGAAGTATTCCTCGAAGACCTCTGCCTTAAACGACGTGGACAGTACGACGTGCTCGATGCCCGCGGACTTGATGCGCGCCAGCAAGTGCCGGAGGAAAGGGTAGTTCGCCGTGGGCAACATCGGCTTCGGCGTACTGATTGTCAAGGGGCGCAGACGCGTACCGCGGCCACCCACGAGGATGACTGCGTCTACTGCAGGAGCAACCATGAAATAAATAATCCTTGTCTTCAGGGATGTCTATCGCGAAAGAGTTTAGCCCTTTCGCGCCGTAGCAACGGCGTAGCACGCCCGCAGACGCAGCCCTATTTTGAGAGCCCAGCGCACAGGTGCCTGCCACCATGCCGGATGACGGTCCGCCTGGAAGCGATAGGCCGAGTCGTGATGAGCACGCAGCATGGCGCCCGCATGCGCCTGCGTCGAGTGCCCTTTGGCGTGCGTGATGATGGCCTCGGGACAAAAGACGTTTTCCCAGCCCGCCCGCGTAAAGCGGTCGCCCAAGTCAACGTCTTCGAGGTACATGAAGTAGCGCTCGTCGAAGCCGCCGATGGCCTCAAACGCATCCCAGCGCACGAGCACGCACGAACCCGACAGCCAGCCGGTGATGCGTTGGCGCGTCATGTCCGCGTCATTGCGGTAGGCCTTCGACCACGGATTGGACGGCCACACGGTACCAAAGAGCGCATGGCCGATACCGGTGGCCAGCGTAGGAATGGCGCGGGCGGACGGGTAATTCGTGCCATCCGGCTCCACGATGCGCGGCCCCACCGCCGCCGCGCGCGGCCAGGCCTCCGCGCAGGCGATGAGCGCGTCGAGCGCCCCGTCCCCGAAGGTGACGTCAGGGTTGGTAATGAGGAAGAAGTCATCGCGAATAACGCCCTCGGCAGCGAGCTCGCGCAGGCGCGCGGCGCCCGCGTTCATGCCGCCGCCGTAACCGATGTTTCCGCCCGTGTCGAGGAGCTCAACGTTGGGGCGCTGGGCCGCGGCGGCCTGAGGCACGCCATCGGTGGAGCCATTATCGGCGAGGACCACGACGGCATCGGCAGCCGTGGCAGCGGGCAGTGAATCCAGGCATGCGGCAAGGTAGTCCCCCGGTGAGAATGTCACCGTGACTACTCCTAATGGCCGCTGCGACCCCGCGTGTGCATGTTTCACAATGCGGACAACTCTACACTGCACTGCACCGATCTAATACGTGACAATCGCCATGTCCGTTAAAAAGATCGGGTCTCACTCGCCTACACTGCTTCACAGTTCACCTTGTCTACCTTTTCTATAGAAAGCGATCCTCCGTGAGCCCTGACATGCCACGCCCCGTGCGCGATATTAAACCCGCGCCGACTCGGGCTCGCAGCCTCACCCAAGCCGGTTCCACCTCCCTCAAAGTGGTCCTGGCCGTCGTCGCCGTGCTCGTCATGCTCGTCTCCGGCACCGGCTATGCCCTCGTGGGACGCCTCGGTGGTGAACTCGGCTCCATCGACAACCTGTCGCTGGGCAACGGTGACAAGGGCTTCAAGGACGGCAACAACGCTGACGGCGCCATGGACATCCTCCTCGTCGGCTCCGACTCTCGCGTTGACGCCCAAGGCAATACGCTCAGCCAGTCCGAGCTCGATGCTCTGCACGCGGGCGTCGATGATGGCGAGCACAACACGGACACCATCATGGTCATCCGTATCCCCAACGATGGTTCCCGTGCCAGCGCCATCTCCATCCCGCGCGACACCTACATCAACAACGGGCCGGAGTACGGCAACATGAAGATCAACGGCGTCTTCTCCGCCCACGAGTCTGCACGCAAGGATGAACTGGCTGCCAAAAACCTCGAAGCCGAGCAAGCCGGCGAGAAGCCCAAGTACACCGACAAGGACATCGCCGCCGAGGGCACGGCTGCCGGCCGCGCGGCGCTCCTCGAGCAGGTCCGCGACCTTACCGGCATTGAGATCGACCACTACGCCGAAATCGGCCTCGTGGGCTTCGTGCTGCTCACCGAGGCCGTGGGCGGCGTCGACGTGTGCCTCAACGCACCAGTTAAGGAGGAGCTCTCCGGCGCGGACTTCCCCGCCGGGCAGCAGACCTTGAACGGCGCCCAGGGCCTGGCCTTCGTGCGCCAGCGCCACGAGCTCCCCCGCGGCGACCTCGACCGTATCGCCCGCCAGCAGGCCTTCACCGCCTCCCTCGTATCCAAGCTCCTGTCCTCCGACACGCTCACGAATCCGTCCAAGCTCTCCAAGCTCTCCACCGCCGTCGAACGATCCGTGAGCTTCGACTCCAACTGGGACATCATGAGTCTAGCGAGCCAGCTCTCCGGCCTGGCCGGCGGCAACGTCACGTTCAACACCATCCCCGTGACCTCCATCGACGGCCAAGGCGACTACGGCGAATCCATCGTCACCGTCGACGTCGCCGAGGTGCACCGCTTCTTCAGCGATCTTGCAAAGACTGCGGAAGAAACAAGCGAATCCGCCACCCCCTCGGCCACCGACACGGGCGAAAAACCCGTCGCGGATAACCTCGAGATCCACGTCCTCAACGCAGGCGACGTCAGTGGCCTGGCCGGTGGCGTGGGTTCCTGGCTGGAAAAAGTCGGCTACACCGTCGCCCGCACCGCCAACGCCGACCCGGGTATCTACTCCGAGTCCCAGGTTGTCGCCGCTGACCCCGAGTCTGAGACCGCAAAGAAGTTCGCTGAGCAGCTCGGCGGCCTGCCCATCACGGCCAACGCCAACCTCGACGAGAACACGCTCATCGTCGTCACCGGCAATGACTACACCGGTCCGTCCGACCAGGCACAGACGGATGCCTCCGCCGCGGAGGACAGCACCTCCGAGGAGCCGGTTGGCACCCCGGGCGCCGACTTCGGTACCGCTGAGGTCTCCCCGGAGATCAGCGCTGGCGGGGATTCCCCGCGCTGCGTGAACTAACCGCATCGCGCACAAAGAAAACGCCGAAGGCGCCGAACTCCTTACGGGGTCGGCGCCTTCGGTGTCTCTATCTCTCTCAAGGTGTCCCCTCCGGGCGACGACAAACGCCACCCGCGCGGTGTCTCACGCCGCGTACCCCGGGACTGGGGTCATACGCTCGCCGCAAAGGCGAACGCATACCGCAGAGTATGACTCTCGATTCTGGACGCGAGCTGATCTGCGGCTTCATGTTCGTCTCCGATTCGCTGATAGAACAGTCAACATTCTGCAGAAGCTAGCCGCGGACCCGGCACAGCGCTGCTGGGCCTCAATTTTCATGAAGTTCCCCCGCAACGCGGCCGATATTCAAGTCCCCGGAAAGCCCCAGTTAGGGCACTACGAAAAGTAAAGGGTCCCCGTCGCCTGCCTCGGGGGGAGGGCGGCAACGGGGACCGAAATGCAAGGTGGGGCTTCCGAGCAACTCGGGGGGGGGGGAATGCCCGGCGCCGCACTGCCTTGCACACACAGAATAACGTACCACTCACAAAAGTGCGACATTGGCACGCTGAGCTGGGATTTCGCACGCTTCGCACAGCACGCACACCGAGCGCTACACCCCCATTACAGGCGTGAGGTCACCTTCTCATTGTCCGCAATGACATCGAGCCGCTCGGCCTCGGTCAGCCCCGCCACGACAACGGCAGATCCGCCGCCTGCCAACGGCGCGAGGACAGCGTCGCTAAACGTCGCGTTATCCACCCACCCCGTGGACAGCAGACGATGCTCCTGCGGGATCGGCACGACCTCTTCCAACGCCGGGGCGTCGCCCATGTACTGGTCCCCGTAGAAACGCACCGTCGGCCCAAAGTCGAGCGCGCCGGCGGGCAGCTCCCCGCCAGTCTCCGTGACGCCACGGCCAAAGGGATCATCGTTGACCACTACCACGTCACCGCTATGCTCCGACGCACGCTCCAGCGACGCAAACGTGACCTCCGGGCTGAGCTCCGTGTCATCTGTAAATTCGTAGTTCACGCGCGCCGCAACCGCTCCCAACGCAATGACGGCTGCCTGCCAGCTCACCGGCACATCGATGACAATCGTGTCTCCGGGCGCCAGCTCGAGCTCCTCTTCGAGCATGTTGGCGATCTTGCACGCCCAGTTGTCGAGGGTCTGGGCCGAGAAGTCCATGCGTGCGCCTGTGGCCTCGTTGTAGACCGTAAGACGCGGCGAAGATGGATCGCGTTCCAACAGAGTGTGCAGCAGTTTCATGGCCGCCCATCCTACCCGCCCGTCGCGCGCCGAGTTGTCCGGCATAATCGGCGTCATGATATCCCAGACCAGCCCCGCTTCTCACCGCACAGGTTCGCTCACCGTCGTCGGTTCTATCAACGCCGATCTTTTCGTCCACACCGCGCGCCACCCGCACCCGGGCGAGACACTCCTGGGCTCCGGCGGCGAGGTTCTCGCCGGCGGCAAGGGTGCCAATCAGGCCGTCGCGGCTGCGCTCCAGGGTGCGCACGTCACGTTCGTCGGCGCGGTAGGCGACGACGCCTACACGCAGCCCGCGCTGCGCTACCTCGAATCCGCAGGCGTCGATCTCACCCACGTCGTTCGGCTCAAGGACACGACGACCGGCCTAGCGGTGTGCACCGTCTCCGATGACGGCGAAAACACCATCATCGTCATTCCCGGCGCGAATGCTCACGTCGACGCCACTTACGTCGCCGAGCACACCGCGGCCATCACCGAGGCCGATATCGTGCTGCTTCAAGGCGAAATCCCCGCAGACGGCTTCCAGGCCGCCATTGACGCCGTCAGCAACGCCCGCGTCATCGTCAACCTCGCCCCCGTCGTCGAGGTCGACCGCGACGCGCTGCTCAAAGCCGACCCCATCATCGCCAACGAACACGAGGCAGGACTTATCCTCGAGCAACTCGGCAGCCCCGCCACCAGCGACGATCCCCACGACCTCGCGCAGGCTCTCCTCGACGCTGGCTTTGCTTCCGTCGTGCTCACTCTCGGTGCCCGCGGCGCCCTCGTCGCCGACGCCGAGGGCCTCACGGACATCGCGACGCCGCACGTTACGCCCGTCGACACGACCGGCGCGGGCGATGCCTTCGCCGGCGCGCTCTGCGCCCAGCTCCTCACCGGAGCCGAGCTTGCCGATGCCGCCCGCCATGCCTCCCGCGTCGGCGCCCAGGCCACGCTCACGCACGGCGCGCAGCCCTCCTACCCGGACCGCGACGCGGAGCTGCCCCACGTCTAATCCCACACCAGTCTCGCCCTCCACCGCACCTCCTACACACGCGCCCTTAGGTACAGTGGCGGCCACATTTCCGCGACCGCCCATCACAATCAGAGGAGAGACCGTGACTCCCCAGACAACGCCCCCAACCACGCCGCGCATCATCGACGCCGAGACCATCGCGGCCCACGTCCGCCCACGCGACGCCGTCGACACGCTGCGCCGTGTCCTGCGCGAGGGATTCGACCCGGCCAACGACCACGCGCGCTCAGCGTTGCCCACGGCCAACGGCGAGTTTCTCCTCATGCCGTCTACCTCGTCCACGGCATTCGGCATCAAGCTCATTTCCGTCGCCCCCGCAGGCTACAACCCCGACCTGCCACGCATTCAGGGCACGTACGCGCTCTTCGACGGCGAGACGTTGAGCCCCTCCGCGTTCATCGACGGGATTACGCTCACCAATTTGCGCACGCCCGCCGTGTCTGTCGCCTGCATTCTTGATCTGCTCACCGCCTCCTCGCAGCCTCTTGACGCCGTCATTTTCGGCGCCGGCGTGCAGGCCGACGCTCATGCGGCCACGCTGCGTGACACCCTCGCGGGCGTACGTCCCGTCCGCACGACTTTTATCAGCCGCACCGATCCCGGTGACGGACGCACCTGGCACGCTGCCGGGTCCGCCGAGGCCCAGTCCGCCACCGCCGGCGCTGAACTCATCATCACGACGACCACCGCGTCCGAGCCCATCCTCGATGCCGCCGACGTCCGCACCGATGCCCTCATCGTCGCCGTCGGCTCTCATACCCCGGACGCCCGCGAGCTGCCCAGCGAACTCATCGCCGCTGCACAGGTCATCGTCGAAGACCACGAGGCCACGCTGCGCGAGGGCGGCGACGTCATCCTCGCCATCGCAGACGGTGCCGCCGACGCATCCGCGTTCCATACCTTCGCCGAGGTCGTCCGCGGCGACGTCGAGCTCCACCGCGACTCCCCCATCGTTTTTAAGTTCACCGGCATGCCGTGGGAAGACCTCGCCGTCGCCGAGACCATCGCCGCCGCCATTCCCGCACCCTCCGCCTAATTTTCACAACTTTTGCATCGGCAGGCCTGCCCCGCCGCTCATCCACGCACAACACCGCGCTGATGCCGCTTCCTTCGTGCCGCGCCGGCCATTTACACACTTCACACGAAAGACTTTTGTTTCCCCTTCCTTAGCCATATCCCCAATTGTGACCTAGACTACGTGCCAAACTAATTGCGATTCGCTTAACTATCCCTTCGCATGAAAGGTCACGACCATGGCTACCATCACAGCTCCCGACGCAGCAGAGAAGCGAGAGGCCCCTTTCGCTCGGGCAATGAAACCCATCAATCGCGTCGTTGAAGAATTCACGCCGTCGTCCCTGACGTTTGCCATCATTCTCACCGGCGTCGTCGCGCTCCTCGCTCTCATCTTCACCGATTCTGGGCCGACCACCGTCGTCCAGTCATGGGGCGACGGTCTCTCAGGGCTGCTCTCCTTCATGACCCAAATGGCGCTCGTCCTTCTCCTCGGGTCAATTCTCGCAGGCACACACGCCGTGAGCCGAGTACTCAAACGCCTCGCATCCGTGCCCAAAACCGCGCTGCAGGCGTATCTCTTCGTATTCTTTATTGGCGTCGCCGCCATGCTCTTTTCCTGGGGTCTGGGCCTCATCCTCGGAGCCCTCCTCGCCAAGCGCATTGCTGTTGAATTTCATCGACGTGGAACAGCCATCAGCTTCCCCATGCTCATCGCCTCCGCGTACTCGGCGATGGTCATTTGGCATATGGGCTACTCCGGCTCCGCGCAACTTACCGCCGCTACGGAGGACTCCTTCATCGCTCAGCAACTCGACCATACGATCTCCCTCGGCGAGACCCTCTTTTCATGGTGGAATCTTCTCGGCATTGCATTAACGGTCGCCTGCGTCGCTACCATGCTCTTCATCATTGCGCCCCGCCGCATCGATCCTTCCCACGTCATTGATGAATCGCACGTCGAAGCCCTCGCCGAAGCCGATCGACATGCAGCACCCGGGCGTACCTTCGCGGACCGCATCGACAGCAGCCGCATCCCCACCCTCCTCACCGGACTCGCCCTCGTCGCATACCTCGTCGTACATTTCGCTCACGGCGGCAGCACAACGCTCGACATCGTCAACTGGCTCTTCCTAGCGCTCATCTTCCTATTCGTGCGCAATGTCCACGAGCTCATAGAACTCACCGCTGACGCCGCCTCGAATGTTGGCGAAATCCTCATCCAGTTTCCGCTCTACGCCGGCATCATGGGCATTATGACCGGCACCGGCCTGGCCACGCTGCTGTCCGATTCCATTGTCGCCGTCGCAAATCCAGAGACCATCGGTGT
The DNA here is from genome assembly GCF_001563605.1 of Corynebacterium sp. CMW7794. Taxonomy (NCBI): domain Bacteria; kingdom Bacillati; phylum Actinomycetota; class Actinomycetes; order Mycobacteriales; family Corynebacteriaceae; genus Corynebacterium; species Corynebacterium sp. CMW7794. The sequence goes on along the minus strand of NZ_KQ961738.1, from coordinate 13,926 downwards.
TCTCGGCTTCCTCTCCGCTGGCATTGTCAACTTCTTCGTCCCCTCAGGTGGTGGCCAACTCGCCGTCCAAGGCCCCATCCTCCTCGACGCCGCCCAGTCCATGGGCGCCGACCCCGCCGTCGTCATCATGGCCATCGCATACGGCGACCAATGGACAAATATGATCCAACCGTTCTGGGCGCTGCCCATCCTTGCGGTAGCCGGCCTGAAGATCCGCGACATTCTCGGATACACCACAGCCACACTCATCGCCGCAGGTATCCCACTCGCGGCCACCATGCTCCTCGTTGGCTTCGTCGGATAATCTCCTCGCAACAGCACGCAGCCCGGCTCCGGACGGGCTTTTCTGTTGGAGCCAACGGGATTTTCAGCCCTACACCGCCGAATCATTGCACACGCACGCATTGTGACGTAGGCTACCCCACAAAACTAATAGCCATTCGCTAAACGGGAGGATTGACCACCATGACCGACATCCATTTCGTCTCCGCCGCACGCTTACCCATTGGCAAATTCGGCGGCTCGCTGGCGCGTTTCAGCTTGGAAGAGCTCGGCGTGACGGCAGCAAAGGCTGCGATTGAGCGTTCGGGGATTGCCGCCACAGAAATCGATTCCTCCGTCATCGCCAACGTCCTGCCCATCATCCCCCGCGACTTGTACATCTCCCGCAAGATTGCGCTCGGCGCGGGCATGGAGGACTCCTCGATTGCGATGAACGTCAATCGACTCTGCGGTTCCGGCGTCCAAGCCATCATCTCCGCGGCGCAGCAGCTGCGCGACGGGGACGCCACGGTCGCACTCGCGGGCGGCGTCGAGTCCATGTCGAACGCGCCCTACTCCGTCGAGGGCGCCCGCTTTGGCAAACGCATGGGCGAAGGCAAGCTCTATGACTGGCTCACGGGAGCACTCAGCTGCCCGTTCGGCACCGGACACATGGGCGTCACGGCCGAAAACGTCGCCTCTGACCATGGCGTCACCCGCGAGCGCCAGGACGAGTTCGCGGCCGAGTCGCAGCGCCGTGCGGCCGCCGCGCGCGACGCGGGACTTCATACCGAGGAAATCGTGCCCATCGAGACAAAGAAAGGCACCTTCGACCACGACGAGCACATCCGTGAGACCACCCCGGAGGCGCTCGCTGGGCTCAAACCCGCCTTCCAAAAGGACGGCACCGTCACCGCCGGCAACGCCTCGGGCATCAACGACGGCGCCGCCGCGGTCGTGCTCACCACGGGCGAGGAGCTCGAGAAGCGCGGCCTGACCTCCTTGGGCAAGCTCGTAAGCTGGGGCATCGGCGGCGTCGATCCCACGCGCATGGGGCTGGGCCCTGTCGCGGCCGTGCCGAAGGCCCTGGAGAAGGCAGGGCTCAGCCTCGACGACATTGATCTCATCGAGTCCAACGAGGCCTTTGCCGCCCAGGCGCTCGCGGTCCAAGACCAGCTGGGTTTTGACCCCGCCAAAACGAATATCTACGGCGGCGCCATCGCCCACGGCCACCCCGTCGGCGCCACGGGCGCCATCCTCACCACGAAGATGCTCTACGCGCTGCGCCGCGAGGGCAAGCGCTACGGCCTGGTCACCATGTGCATCGGCGGCGGCCAGGGCATCGCCATCATCATCGAGAATAAGGAGGTCAACTAAATGACTATCCAGAAAGCCGCCGTCTTTGGCGCAGGCTCCATGGGTGCAGGCATTGCCGCACTGTTGGCCTCCGCCGGAATCGACGTCCTACTCTTCGACATCACGCGCGAGGGCGCACAGAAGGGCATTGACATCCAGGTAAAACGCAAGGGCTTTTATCACCCGTCGCACGTGGAGAATATTCGCCCAGCCGTCACGGGCGAGGACCTCCAGCTCCTCGAGGACCGGGACTGGGTCATCGAGGCCATCTTTGAAGACTTAGACGCCAAGCACGACCTCTACGCGCAGGTCGAGCCGCACCTCAAAGACGGCGCCCTGCTCACGTCAAATACCTCGACGCTGCCGCTGGCACGACTTCTCGAAGGCATCACGCGGAAAAACACGTTCGCGATCACGCACTTTTTTAATCCGCCCAAGATCATGCGGCTGGTCGAGCTCGTCGCCAATAACGACGACACGGCCGCGACGCTGCGCCTGGCCATCGAGCAGCAGCTGGGCAAGGTTGCCCTCGACTGCCGCGACACCCCGGGCTTTATCGCCAACCGCGTGGGCTGCTACTGGCTGGCCGCCGGCGTGTTCACTGCCCGCGAGCACGGCGTGAGCTACGAGCTTGCCGATGCCGCCTTTGGCCGCGCGTTCGGCATCCCCCGCACCGGAGTCTTTGGCTTGCTCGACTACATCGGCCTCCAGCTCGTCGCTCCCATCTGGGGCAGCCTCGAAGCTGCGCTCCCCCAGGGCGACCGCATCTTCGACGTGCCGCTGGGCCGCGACGAATTCATCGCAGGCCTCGTCGAGCGCGGGCTCACCGGACGCACCGGCGAGGGCGGTTTCTACCGCGGTCGCGACGAGTCGGTGCGCGAAGACTACTCATATGGCCCGCGCCTGCAGCCGGACGATCCTGTCGTGGGTCTCAAAGACCCGCGCGAGGTCATGGACACCGACTCCCCCGGCGGCCGGTTCGCGCGCGATCTCTTCCTCGCGACGCTGCGCTACTGCTGCGAGGTTGCCCCGGATATCGCGGACCACGTGGGGCTTATCGACGACGGCCTCAAGCTCGGCTTCGGTTGGAAGAAGGGCATCTTCGAACTGGCCGATGCCGTCGGTCACGAGTGGCTCGTCGCGGCTCTCGCCGCGTCGGAAGGCGGAGTGCCCGCGCTGGTGGAGGCGGCATCGGAAGGCTTCTACCCAGCTGCAGGCCAGGTGCTCTCCTCGACGGGCAATCCCGTCGAGCTGCCGGAGCGCCCCGGCGTGGTGACGCTCGCGGGGCTCCGCGCGGCAGGCGCCACGGCAGTGCTCGAGCACGAGGCCGGGACCTTGCACCACGTCGATGCCGAGGGACGCGGGATCGGCATCATCGACCTCCACACGCCACTCAACTCCCTGCCCACGGCAGGGCTTGCATTCCTCCGCGCCTGCGTGGAGCACGCGGCCGAGGCAGAGGATATCGACGCACTCGTGATCGGCAACGACGAGGCGCGTGCGTTCAGCGCCGGCGCTGATCTGCCTACCATCGCCGAGGCCGCGGCATCCGGGGATGCCGAACGCGTACGAGGTCTCATCCGCGACGGCTCCGAGACCATGCGCGCCCTGCGTTTCGCGCCCGTGCCCATCGTGGGCGCGGTGCGTGGCGTGGCCTTGGGCGGCGGCTGCGAGCTGGCGCTGGCCTGCGACCGCCTCGTCATTCATGCCGATACCAAGGTTGGCTTCCCGGAACGCAACGTGGGTCTCTACCCCGGCTGGGGCGGCTCCATCGCCATGCTCGAGCACAACCTGGAGGCTGGCCACGCCGATGCGCACCAGCGCGCCTTCGACTTCATTGCCTCCGCGACTCCCGCGCCGAACGCCTATTTCGCCCGTGACGTGGACGCCGTGCGCGAGAGCGACGTCATCCTCATGTCCCCTGACCACGTTCTTGCCCGCGCCATCGAGGAAGCCGCCGCATTGGCTGAGGGGTACACGCCCCGCACGGACGTCTCGCTACCGCTCTACTCCGGCCAGCCGCCGCTCGACGCCGCCTGGCCACTCGAGGACACGACGGACAATGACCACGCCATCGTGGCCCAGCTCGCGAAGGTCTACACCGCGGGCTCGCTCGACGAGCAGGAGGCCGCCGGCGACGCGAACGGCGCGGCCGCGCTCTCCTACTCAGAATCCAGCGACCGTGAGGTCGAGCTCGATGTCCCCGTCCTGCTCTGGCCCGCCAACGTGGAACGCTCCGCGCACATGGCGCGCACGCGCACACCGCTGCGCAACTAAGGGCGGGGTCCGCCTGCTCGGCGGCACCGATAGCCACAACGCCCGAATAAGGCCTCAAAATTTTGAGATCCACGGTCTTATTCGGACGTTGTGGCTATTTTCGGTGGGGCCGACTCGTTAGACTATCGGCGTGTCTGACTCTCCCGAAATCTCTGCGTCCACGCTCTCATCACGCGCCCGGACCATCGTCCTCACGGTGGCGCTGCTCAACCTCGCGGGCTGTCTCGTCGAGGCGGGCATCGCCGCGGCCATTGGCTCGGCCTCGCTGTTCGCGGACGCGGCGGACTTCCTCGAGGATTTCCTCATCAATATTCTCGTCGTCACGGCGCTGGGATGGTCGCTCGCGAGCCGCCGCAAGGCCAGCTACGTGCTGGCCGGACTCATTCTTATTCCGGCATGCTCGGCGATCGGCATGGCCATCTGGAAGATGGTGACGCACGAGCCGCCGGAAGCCCTCACCCTGTCGGCGACGGCCGTGGGCGCCATGATCATCAATCTTGTCTGCGCGCTGCTGCTCGCGCAGCTGCGTAACGCGGGCAACGCGCTCACCCGCGGCGCGTGGCTCGCCGCACGCAATGACGTGGCGGCCAACCTGCTCATTCTGGCCGCCGGCGTCGTCACGATGTTCTGGTTCAGCGCGTGGCCGGACATCGTGGTGGGACTTGTCATCGGCATCATCAACCTGCGCGCAGCGAATGAGGTCTTCGAGCAGGCTCGCGCCGAAGACCCCGAGTTGGAAGAAGACTAACTACTTGTACGCCGAGAAGCCCGTGATCTTCTTGCCCATGATGAGCGACTGGACGGTGTCCGTGCCCTCATAGGTGTGCATCGCCTCGATATCGGCGAAGTGGCGAGCAATGTGATTATCGAGCAGGATGCCCACGCCGCCGAGCATGTCGCGGGCATCGGCAGCAATGCGGCGCGCGGCGCGGGTGTTGTGGAGCTTGGCCATGGACGCCTGCTCCGGCGCGAGCGTGCCCTCCTCCTCGCGAGTGGAGGCCTCGCGGCACATGAGCATCATCTGGCTGAGATCAAGCGCCATGTTCGCCAGGCGCTGCTGGATAATCTGTGCCTTGGCGAGCTCGCGGCCGAATTGCTGGCGCTCGAGAACGTACTCGCGTGCAATTTCGTAGCAGGCGACGGCCGACCCCAGAGCCATCCATGCCACGCCAATGCGCGTCGCCATGAGCACGCGTGCGGTGTCTTTGAAGCTCTTTGCGTTGGGCAGCTGATTCGCCGCCGGCACGCGGCAGTCCGTGAGCGTGATGTGCGCCTGGTGGATGGCGCGCAGCGAGAGCTTGTTCTCGATGACGGTCGCGGAATAACCCGAGGTGTCCTGCGGAACGATGAAGCCGGAGACGTCGCCGGACTCGAGGCGAGCGTAGACGATGGTGATGCCGCCGGAGGCGCCGTTGCCGATCCACTTCTTCTCGCCGTTGAGGATGAACTCATCACCGTCGCGTACGGCGGTCGTCTCCAAGGCGATGGAATCCGAGCCGTGATTCGGTTCTGTGAGCGCAAAGGAGCCGAGCAGCGAGCAGTCAGCCATGTCAGATAGGTACTTTTTCTTCTGCTCGTCAGAGCCGAGCATCGCAATCGAGCGCATGGCCAGGCCCGCCTGGACGGCGATGACGGTGCCCATCGACGCGTCGATGCGCGTGACTTCCATAAGCGCCAAACCTGCTCCTAACGAGGACATATGCGCATGACCGTCGACCTCGAGACCGTCCGTCATGACGTCCTTCTCACCCAGCAGGCGCACGAGGTCAAGCGGGTACTCCGCCTTCTGCCAGTGCTCGTTGATGACGGGGAGGCAGGCGTCGCGGAAGGAGGCGGCGCGGGACCATGTGGCGGCATCGGCAGCAGTGATGCCGTCGAAGACGCCCAGGAAATCGGTTGTAGACTCAAACAGGTTGTGTGACATGACGCCTCCCGGCACGCTCGCGTACGAATGATTATTAGTTTGCTATTGTGACGAGCATAACACGTCCCGTCAAGCACTCGACCCATTTCCCCATCCAGAAAGGCAGCCCGCGCCATGGCCAATCAGAAACGCCGCGACCAGATCTCCGCCGCAGCTCTCGCCCTCTTCGATGAGCGCGGCTACCACGCCACCGGCATGGAAGACATCGCGAAGGCGGTGGGCATGCGCGCCTCGAGCCTGTATAACCACTTCCACTCCAAACAGGAAGTCCTCGCGGACATCTCAATCACCGCAATGGAAGACATGCTGCGCGCCAACGCCGCAGCCCTCGCCGGCATCACGGGGCCGCGCGAGCGACTCGCGGAAACCATGCGCACGCACATCGTTTATCACACCACGCAGGCCATGCGCGTGCGCGTGCTCACTGCGCACATTTCATCCCTCGAAGAACCGAGCCATTCCATCGTTCTCCAAGCCCGGCGCGATTATGTCGCGCGCTGGATGACCGTGGTCAACGAGGGCGTGACGGAGGGAATCTTCAGCGCACCCGACGTAAAAATTGCTTGCTGGGCGCTCATCGACATGGGTCTCGGCGTAGCCAATTGGTACTCGCCAGAAGGCGCGTATTCACCAGAGCAGCTGGGCGAGATGTACGCCCAGTTTGCCCTGCGCCAGCTGGAAACCCCCTAGATTCAGGTCACATTTTCTCAAAAAATTGTGCTTGACGCCACACCGGACTACCACTACCCTTGGCATGCAACACGCGAATAGTCATTCGCATTTCGCGGTTGAATTCAGAGCACAAGGAGCATCCCCCATGTCCACCAACAAAGTTGTATCCGACCTCTCTTCGGCACTCGACGGCCTGGAATCCGGCATGAGCATGGCCGTGGGAGGCTTCGGCATCTGCGGCAACCCCCTTGTCCTCTTGGAGGGCATCGTCGACACCGGCGTCACCGACCTCGAGGTCTACTCCAATAACCCGGGTACGCAGATCGACGACAAGCACCTGGGCCTGGCGCTGCTCTTTAACGCCAAACAGGTAGCTAAGTTTGGTGGCTCCTTCATCGGCTTCAACAAGGAATTCGAGCGTCAGTTCTTCGCTGGCGAGCTCGAGGTCGACCTCATCCCCCAGGGGACCCTCGCGGAGAAGATGCGCGCGGGCGGCGCGGGAATTCCGGCGTTTTACACCGCGACGGGTGTCGACACGGCGCGTGCGGACGGCGGCCTGCCGGTGCGCTACGCGCCGGACGGCACGCTCGTGAAGGAATCAGAGCCCATGGAAACGCGCGAGTTCACCCGCAATGGCGTCACGAAGACCTACGTGCTCGAGGAATCCCTCGTCACGGATTTCTCGCTCCTGCGCGCGTGGAAGGCGGACACAGAGGGCAACCTCGTCTTTCGTAAGACGGCGGGCAACTTCAATGCGGACGCCGCGATGTGCGGCCGCGTCACCGTCGTCGAGGTGGAAAACCTCGTCGAGGCGGGGGAGCTCGACCCCAACGAGATCGACGTGCCCGGCATCTTCGTCGACCGCATTCTAGAACTCACCCCGCAGCAGGCCGAGGACAAATACATCGAGCGCCCGACTTTCCGCACGCGTGGCGAGGGCGGCGGCCGCCCCGAGGACCCACACACCCCGGAGAAGGGCTGGTCCCGTCTCCAGATCGCGGAGCGCGCGGCGCAGGAGCTTAGCGATGGTGAGTACGTCAACCTTGGTATTGGCATGCCCACGGCGGTCTCCAATTACATTCCGGAGGGCATCAAGGTCACTCTCCAGTCCGAGAACGGCATCCTCAACACTGGTCCGTACCCGTATGAAGAAGACATTGACGCGGACCTCATCAACGCCGGCAAGGAGTGCGTCACCATCCTGCCGGGCGGCTCCGTCTTCGACTCCTCGACCAGCTTCGCCATGATTCGCGGCGGCCATGTAAACACCGCAGTCCTCGGCGCCTTCGAGGTCTCCCAGACCGGCGACATCGCAAACTGGGGCATCCCAGGCAAGAAGATGAAGGGCATGGGCGGCGCCATGGACTTGGTCAAGGGCGCCCAGCAGGTCATCGCGATTATGGACCACACCGCGCCCGGCGGCGAGTCCCGCATCCGCAAGGTCTGCGAACTGCCGCTCACTGCCAAGGGCGTGCTCACCAAGATTGTCACCAACCTCTGCGTCTTCGAGGTGACTCCAGATGGCCTCGTGCTCACGGAGCTCGCCCCCGGCGTCACTGAGGCCGACGTCGCCGCAGCGACCGAGGCGGATTACACCTCGCAGCTGCCCGTCGCTGTGAGCTAACCTGCTGCGGAAATACTCGCGGGGCCCGGGGCGTCTGACTAGGTGTCATTTAATACCGAAATTAAAGAGTAACTTCATGCGCATCGACATCTGGTCCGACATCATCTGCCCGTTTTGCATCATTGGCAAGCGCCACCTTGAGCTAGCACTCGAGCGCTTTGAACACGCGGACGAGGTCGACATCCATTGGCATAGCTTCGAGCTCGATCCGAACGCCGCCCCATATTCCGGCTGCAACGTCGTGGACATGGTGGCGAGTAAATACGGCTCCACCCGCGAGCAGGCCGAGGCCGCCCAGCTCGACATCGCTCGCCGCGCCGAGGCCGTCGGCCTCACCTTCAACTGGGAGGTCGCCAAGCCCGGCAATACCTTCGCCGCACACCGCCTCATGCACGCCGCGTGGGACTACTTCGCTGCCCAGCCTGCCGATGCCCCCGCCCCCTCGCCCGCCGCCGTCGAAGAGGCCTTCATCACCGCCTACTTCACGGACGGATTGGATATCTCCGACCCGGAGGTGCTCCACGCCATCGCCACGGAACTCGGCCTGCCCGCGCAACGCGTCACTGAGGTCCTCGACTCCGACGCCTACGCCGACGCCGTGCGCGCCGACGAGGACCACGCCCACCAGCTGAGCATCACCGGCGTGCCTTTCTTCCTTATTGAAAACAAGTGGGCATTCAGCGGTGCCCAGCCGGTCGAGCTCTTCGTCCAGGCCCTCAACCAGGTCTGGGATGAGACCCACAAGCAGCCCGCGGCGCTCAACGTCATCGGCGGCATCGACTCCGGAGCGGCCTGCGGCCCGGACGGCTGCTAGCTGCCACCCCGGATCACAGTTGTCTCTACAGGATCGGTGAGTTCTAAAGAGAATCGCGAGTTCTAAAAATTCTAAAGGCGCGACCAATTTCTAAAAGTTCTAAAATCTATGAAGAACCTCGTCCTCTACCACCGAGAAAGAACACGCCGCGATGATCCCCGATAGCAACCCCTTCCGACCGAGCTTTGGGGCGTCACCCCTCAAGCTCGGTGGTCGTGATTTCGAAGTTAATTCCTTCCTCTATGGACTCTATGGCGGCGTAGGCAGCATGCAACGTGTTGTCCTCATCAGCGGCGCGCGCGGCATTGGGAAAACTGTTCTGCTCAACGAGTTCGAAGACACAGCCCGTTCCATGGGATGGATAGTCCTCCGTGCCTATCCCGATGCCCACATGGTGGAGCACCTCCGCGACTCCGCTATCCCCGAAGCGCTCGCGGCACTCGATTACGCGCCGCGCGACGGTCGCCGTATCTCCGGCGTCTCGGTCGCTGGCATCGGCTCCATCAAGGTCGATGCACCTCCGCCTGCGGATACCCCGCTCCCCACGCTCATCTCACGCCTTCGTGCCCTGGCACGTGCGGCACACGCGCATGAGGCCGGTATCCTCCTGACTCTCGACGAGATTCAGGCTGTCGATGTTAACCAGCTCAGCGAGCTCGCAACGGCAGTCCAGGATCTTGTCCGCGATGATGCCGATATCGCCTTTGCCTCTGCCGGACTCACCTTTGGTATCGATGCTTTATTGAAACACCCCGGCACGACGTTCATGCGCCGCGCACATCGTCTCGAGCTGGCCCCACTGACCGACGAGGTAGTCGCCCGTGTCCTCACCGAAACAGCAGAATCAGGAGGCAGGCGCTTCACCGAATCAGCGCTTTCCCGCGCCGTTGAGCTCGTACATGGGTACCCTTACCTCATCCAGCTCGTCGGCGCCCTAGCGTGGACCAAGGCATCCATCGCCGGCACCACGGTCATGACTGACAAGCATGTCACCGAGCTCGCTCCTGAAATCGTCCAGCACATGGGCAATCAGGTCCACGCCATTGCGCTGAAAACCACTACCGACCGCGAGCACGAGTTCCTCTCCGCGATGGCCCAGTGCGACACTGACCAACTCGGAGCAATCCCCATCGCCGCCATCGCTCAGCGACTGGGAAAGACCACGAAGGCGCTCTCCATGGTGCGTCGCGGGCTCATCGACAAAGAACTCATCACGCCCGCTCGCTATGGCGCGCTCCGTTTTGTACTCCCCTACTTCCAGGACTATCTGCTCATGCAGACGCATCGCTAAAACGCTCAAGGAGGGGAAGCCCACACAGGACTTCCCCCTTGTCACTCTGCGAGACGGCGTTTAAGCCGCAATCTCGTGCGTGCGGTGCGACAGCGTCTCGTCATCAGTGCCCGGCGCAGTGCCGAGTTCGCCAGTCTCCTCGTCTTTCGTGCGGTTAAGCCACACGATAGAGAGCAGCAACCCGCCCCAGATGACGACGATGAAGAGAATCATCAAGATGATGGCGCTCGTGTTCATGATGGTGCGTCCTTTCTATTAGTTCTGGGTGGTCGGGTTGGCCAGCGGATTGGGAGTGCCCTTCGGTCGACCCTTGGCAGGAACGCCGTAATCCGAGGTCTCGAGACCGTCGAGGTGCTGGGAACCGCGGAACGTGAGCAGCGGACCCACGATGGCGATCGCGAAGATGGTCGCCATAACCGCCCAGCCGTAGAGACCAATCTGGGACTGCATATAATCGCCGTACGGCTCCTTGATGAGGCTCATGATCTCAGTGACGAGGAAGTAGACGAGCAGCAGCGGAGTAGCCACGAAGGTAAGGAACTCCCACACCAGCCCGACGCGCAGCGCGGACACGGCGTTAATGTGCTGCGCAATCTCGTTGCGGCGACCGAGTACCCAGCCCACCATGATGAGCGCGCAGACGCAGCCGAAGACAATGCCCAGATTGTTGGTGAACTTATCCATGACGTCGAGGGTGACGAGGCCCGACTGCGTGGAGAAGAGCAGGCACGACACGATGGCCATGACGGTGCCAGCGTAGAGAGCAGCCTTCTTTCGCGAGATGCTGAACTTATCAGCGACGCCAGCGAAGACGACCTCCATGATCGAGATCATCGAGGTGACACCAGCCAAGAAAAGCGAGCCGAAGAAGAGGAAGCCGAAAAGCCAACCAAGCGGCATGGAGTTGATAATCGTCGGGAAGGCGATGAACGCTAGGCCAATACCGGAGGAGACAACCTCGTCGACGCCCACGCCCTGTTGTGCGGCCATAAAGCCCAGTGTCGCGAAGACGCCGATGCCAGCGAGGACCTCGAAGGAGGAGTTCGCGAAAGCCGTGACCAGGCCCGTGTTCGTGATGTTGGTACGCGGCTTGAGGTAGGACGCGTAGGTCACCATGATGCCGAAACCGATGGACAGCGAGAAGAAAATCTGGCCGTAAGCAGCAATCCAGACGGACGGGTCAGTGAGCACCGACCAGTTCGGCGTGAAGAAAGCATTGAGACCGTCCACGGCCCCATCGAGGAAGAGTGCGCGGACCACGAGCACGATGAACATGACGGCCAGGACCGGCAGGAAGATGGACGTGAGCTTGCCGATGCCCTTGTTGATATCCGTCGCAAGAGCCGCGATGCAGATGATCCAGACGAGGGCCATAACGAGCAGAATCGGCCAGACGAAGTGCGCCGAGTAATTCACCGAGGTGTCTGCCTGGAGGAAGTCACCCATGAAGTACTCATCCGGCTTATCGCCCCAGCCCTGGTTGAAGGACTTGACAGTGTAGATGGCCGCCCACGCGACGATGGCAGCGTAGTAGATGGCAATGAAGAAGTTCACACCCACCTTGAACCAGCCAATCCACTCCGCCTTGGACGAGATGCGGCGAAAGGCCAGCGGCGTCGAACCGCGGAAGCGGTGACCAAGGGCGAGGTCAAACCACAGAATGGGGATACCCGCGGTCAGCAGCGCCACGATGTACGGCACAAGGAACGCGCCACCGCCGTTTTCGTATGCGACGTAGGGGAAGCGCCAGATATTACCCAGGCCGACGGCAGAACCAATCGCGGCCATGAGGAACACCAGGCGCGTATTAAATGTGTCTCGCTCAGAGCGAGTCCTCACTTCATCCGACATAGAAGCCACCTTGTCTTTGTCCGGGGGTCATGCCCCGGAAACCCGATAGAAAGACGATGCTGAGCAAGTCCCACCCGGCACCCCACAATGAACATTTCTCTCCCAAACCGCGGGAAAGCAGTGCGCAACGTGTATGAACAGGAATCATAATCTACCTAGCGATCGATAGGTAGAAGATCGGCGAAATTTGTTTTCATATGTTTGCCCACGGATGAGCTGCTAGTTCCCAGTACTGCGAAGAGCTAGACGTCACGCAACAAACTTTGCACAGGATCACGCTGCACACGCTCGCCGAATACCCATCCTCATGCGCCTCCGTCGAGTCCGCACAGGCAACACCACCATGACGGAATACTCTGCACCTTTGCGAAGCCAGAAGCCGCACGAACCCTATTGCTTCGCTGCGCTGTGCAGCCCATGTGTCTCCGATAGACTTACCAGCATGAAATTGACACGCGTTTCCCTCAAGAATTGGCGGAATTTCCGAGAGCTCAACGTCGACATTCACAACCGCCTTTTCGTCGTGGGCGCGAATGCCTCGGGAAAATCTAATTTTCTCGATGCGCTGCGTTTTATTGGAGAAATCGCGCGCCGCGGCGGCGGCATGACATCTGCCCTCGACACGCGAGGCGGTATGAAAAACGTGCGCAACCTCAACGCACGGAATTTCAACCGTGGCCAAGTCACCTTCGAGCTACACCTTCAAGACGACTCGCATGACTGGATATACCGACTCAGCCTGCACCAGGAAAAGAACGGTTTACACCGACCACTCGTCGCTGAGGAGGCTGTATACAAAGATAAGAACGAACTTCTCCTTCGCCCTAATTCCGACGACATGGACGATCCAGAGCTGCTCACCCAGACTCACCTAGAACAGATTGCCGCCAATAAGTCTTTCAGACAGCTGGCAGACTTCTTTTCTTCAATCGAGTACTTTCATCTTTCTCCCCAAGCCTTGCGCGAGACCGCTCACGGTGCTTCAACCAGCGACGCCTTTGGACGCGGGTTCTTGGCTGAGATCAATTCCGTTCCGGAACAAACACGAAACGCGTGGCTTGGCCGCATTCAGGCCGCGCTCACTGCGGCCGTTCCTGAATTCGAATCACTCAAGCTACAGGTCGATAGATCCGGCAATCCGCACCTCGTAGCCGGGTACCGGCACTGGCGCAAAGAGGCCGCGCATCAACAAGAAACGGAGTTTTCGGACGGAACGCTCAGGCTCATCGGTTTACTGTGGGCGGTGATTTCTAAATCCTCGTCGTCCGGCTTGCTCTTGCTTGAGGAACCTGAGCTGTGGCTCAACTCTGGAATCGTGCGTGTGCTTCCCACACTCTTCGCGCGCGCCCAGCGCGGAAAGTCGATGCAGATAGCAATGTCGACGCACTCCCCTGATCTGCTCGATGACGAAGGCGTCGACCCCGCAGAAGTTCTCGCTCTGCGTGTCGGACGCGAGGGAACAACAGGCACCCTCCTCTCCGAAATCGAGTCGGTCCATGCCGAGCTGGCGGCTGGCCTTCCGCTCTCTGATGTCGTTGACGCTCTCATCAATCCCCATGGCCTCGATGGGCTCATCAGCGTCGCCAGTTGAAATGGACAACCATGCTCATCAACTATGTCGTTGAAGGTAATTCCGATAAAGGCGCTGTCCTAGCACTTCTCAAAGCAACAGGACATCAACCGGCATACTCTTTCGTCAAACGTGGATACGCGCAGCTTGATAAACATACACCGGGGTATGCCCGTGCAGCTGAGCTCGATCCCTCAACAGGCTGGTTAGTGCTGCGCGACAGCGATGGAGCTTGTCCCGTTGAGCTACGAGCTGAAGTGCCCCAGGTTTTGTTCCGTTTGAGTAG